>DASYBP010000449.1:0-3647 GCA_036500715.1 Rhodopila sp. | reverse complement strand
CGCCATGTGACGGACGGGAGTTTCCACCCACTGATACGTAGCCGCACAGACCGCCATGGACCATTCATCCACAGCATTGAGCTCAGGCCGGCACAGCGCTGAGCTCAGGCCGGCCAGTCACGCGAAATTGCCTGTGACCATCAGCCCGCCGAATGTGACGAGCATAAATGTTCGGACGCGTATGCACGTGCCGGATGTAGGCCATCGCCGTGGTCGTCAGCGTCGAAAACGCCAGGCGAGGACACGGGGGAGGACAAGGGTTCCGACCCGTGGCAGAATAGGGCTGCGATGCGCCAGCTCTTGCTCCTGCGGCACGCCAAGTCCTCTTGGGACGACGCAATGATGCCCGACCGGGACCGTCCGCTCAATGCGCGCGGCCGCCGGTCGGTTGCCATCATGCGTCAGGCAATGCGCGACCTCGGCCTGGCCCCCGACGTCATCCTGGTCTCGACTGCGGCGCGCACGATGCAGACTTTGGAGGCGCTGGAACCTTGGGATGACATGCCGTTGGTCGAGCCGATGGACAGCCTGTATCTGGCCAACCCCATGCAACTCACCGCGGCGCTCCATGGCGTCGCGGAGACGGTGCGCAGCGTGCTGCTGATCGGGCACAATCCCGGTCTGCACGATCTAGCCCTCCACCTCGCGGGTCCCCTCGCCATGGGCAGCAACAACGAAGCCACACGGGCCCTGGCGGCCGGCTTCCCCACCAGCGCGTTGGCGGAGTTTGTCGTCGCCGGATCCTGGTGGGAGCTGCGCGAGGGCGGCGGCCGACTGGTCCGCTTCCTTACGCCGCGGATGCTGGAGGCCGCTGGCCAGTCCTGATGCAGTTCGAACTAACAGCGGATCCGGAGGCTGTTGCCGGCCTCGGGCGGTTGAAGGCGCTGACCGCGATCCGCGACGGCCGGCCCCGCAGCCAGTCGGTCAAAACCATCTGGCATGACAGCCCGGAACACGCGCTGTTGGCAGACGGCCTCGCCTTGGCGGAACAACGCGGCACCTGGAGGCTGGAACGCGCGCAGCCGGGAACCGACACCTGGCTGCCCGCCCAGCCGGCTCCGATCGTTACCGAATCGCCCGACCTCGGCTCCCTGCCATCGCCTTTGGCGCCACTCGCGACGTTCGAGGGTCGGCGGACGACCAGCGTCCATCGGCTGGGCGAGGCCGCCGTCACAATGACCTTCGAGAAAGGTATTTTGCGTGCAGTGACCGCGGAACAGCCGGTCGCCCGCATTTTGCTAAGCGGCGAGGAACCCGCGGTCCACGATGCCGCGGTGCTGATTGCTGATGCGGTTTCCGCCGCCGTGCCGGTCGCATCCCTCGCGGCACAGGCGATCGCGCTGGCGACCGGACGCGCCCCGCCCGCTCGGCGTCGGGGCGCGCCGGTCCTGCCTGCTTCGATAAACGGCGTGCCCGACGCCCTGGCACACATCATTGGTCACCTGACCGACGTGGTGCTGGCGTACGCGCCCCTGGCCGCCTCCTTGGATGAAGCCGGCACCGAAGCGGTGCACCAGATGCGGGTCGCGGTTCGCCGCGCTCGCTCCGCCTTGTCGATCTTCCGGCCGGCCGTCGAATCGGGGGCGTTCGATGTGATCACCAGCGGCCTTAAGGCACTGGGCGGCCAGCTTGGTCCGAGCCGCGACTGGGATGTGTTCGTCGACGAGACGATCCCGGCGATTGGGGAAGCGCTCCCTGACGACCCGGGCCTGAGCCGTCTCGCCGCCGCTGCATCACGTCGGCGGCGGGAACATCGGGCTGCCCTCGCCGCCTATCTCGCCGGGTCCGATTTCCGCCGGCTGGGCATCGAACTTGCCTGGTTCGCCGCCGCCAAGGCGTGGCGCACTGCGCCGACTGAGGTGGACGCGCCGCCGACGCTGACCGCGTTCGGTGCGACCGTATTGCAGCACCGCTGGAAGAAACTGGTTGGGGCTGGAAAGCGCATGGAAGAGCTGGACATCCCAGCACTGCATGGCGTGCGGCTGCGGGCCAAGCGGGCGCGGTATGCCGCGGAGATGTTCGCAACCCTTTACCAGGGCAAGGCTGCCCACCGGTTCATCCGTCGCCTGAGCGGCTTGCAGGAGCACCTGGGCGTGCTGAACGACGGTGCCGTGGCCACGCATCTGCTGCAGGAACTCGGCGGCCCGTCCGGACGCCACGCTTATGGCGCCGGGGTCGTCGCCGGCTTCATGGCGGCGCGGGCGGGAAAGATACGGCCAAGGATTATCCTCGCGTTCGAAAAATTCCGGCGCCAACCGGCATATTGGGCTTGATCGACCGCCAGGGCTACCGAACGCGGGGCTGGCGTGGCGGATCCTGAGGAGGCTGCTCCAGTTCGCCTTTCGGCGCATCCCCTGTAGCATCCGAACACCGATCCATCCGGGAGAACCGACGTGAACCTTCACAGCCTGCTGCAACGCCGCGCCGCCGCTGGGCATCCCGTCCGTGTGGGTCTGATCGGCGCTGGGAAATTCGGCTCCATGTTCCTTTCTCAGGTCCCAACTACACCGGGCCTCGAGGTCGCCGCCATCGCCGACCTGTCGCCCGACCGGGCCCGCCAAGCGTGCCGCAACGTCGGCTGGACCTCAGACCGCATCGCCGCGACGCGCTTCGTCGAGGATGCGGCCGCGATGATCCCATTCCCCGAGGTCGAGGTCGTCGTGGAAGCCACTGGCCATGCTCCCGCCGGTCTCTTCCATGCCCGCCGCGCGATCCGCGAAGGCAAGCATATCGTCATGGTCAACGTGGAGGCCGACGTGCTCGCCGGGCCGCTGCTCGCGCGGGAGGCCCAAGCAGCCGGTGTCGTCTACAGCCTGGCCTACGGCGATCAGCCCGCGCTGATCTGTGAGATGGTGGACTGGGCGCGGTCCTGCGGCTTCCCGGTGGTCGCCGCCGGCAAGGGCACCAAGTACCGACCGGAATATCATGCCTCCACGCCAGAGACGGTGTGGGGCTACTACGGTCTGACGCCGGAGCAGGCAAGAAGCGGCGGGATGAACCCGCAGATGTTCAATTCGTTTCTCGACGGCACGAAGTCTGCCATCGAGATGGCCGCCGTCGCCAACGCCTCCGGCCTGACGCCCGCGCCGGACGGGCTGAGGTTCCCTCCGGTCGGCACCCATGAAATGGCAGAAAGGCTGCGGCCGGGCAACGCCGGTACGCTGCATCACAGCGGCCAGGTGGAGGTGATCTCGTCCGTGCACCGCGACGGCAGCCCAGTAACGAATGACCTGCGCTGGGGTGTGTATGTGGTATTCGAGGCGCCGAATGATTACGCCAGGCGGTGCTTCCAGGAGTACGGGGTCGTTACGGATTCGTCGGGCCGGGTTTCGGCCTTGTATCGCCCGTTCCATCTGATCGGCCTGGAGCTGAACGTCTCCATTCTGTCAGCCTCGCTGCGCAGGGAAGCGACCGGCGCAGCGACAGGCTTTCGGGCCGACGTCGTTTCGACGTCGAAGCGCAATCTGCGCGCCGGAGAGATGCTGGATGGCGAAGGCGGCGCCTGCGTGTGGGGGAAATTGATGCCGGCGCCCGACAGTTTGCAATGCGGCGGACTGCCGATCGGCCTGGCCAACCGGGTTGTGCTGGTGCGCGACGTGCCCGTTGGTCAGCCGGTGACCTGGGATGACGTGCGGATCGACACGATC
>DASYBP010000448.1:0-4650 GCA_036500715.1 Rhodopila sp. | reverse complement strand
CAAGGCCGGCTACGAGGTGACCAAGGAGTACTACATCAACGACGCCGGAGCGCAGGTGACCGCCCTCGCCTGGGCGGCGTACTGGCGCTACCTCCAGGCCATCGGCTCCCCGATGACCGAGGAAACCTTTGCCGACGAAGTCCCCGGCGGCCTGCAATACCGTGGCGAATACCTTGTCGGTGTCGGCCGAACGCTGGCGGACCGATACCAGGCCGCCCTGGCGACACCGGACCTTGGGATTGCATCGCCCGAAATTTGGCTCGACATCGTCAGGGACCTCACCATCGACGCCATGATGACCGAGGTCCGCGAGGACCTCCGGTTGCTCGGCGTCCAGCAGGACATCTTCGCCTCAGAGCGAAACCTGGTCGCCTCGGGCGCCGCCGATGCGATCATCGAGAAACTCCACGCCGACGGCTTGATCTACGAGGGTGTGCTGGAGCCGCCCAAGGGCAAGACCCCAGACGATTGGGAACCGCGCCCGCAAACTCTGTTCCGCTCTACCGAGTTCGGCGACGACGTGGATCGTCCGCTGCGCAAATCGGACGGCAGCAACACCTACTTCGCCAACGACATCGCTTACCACGCGGACAAGATCTCCCGCGGCTACGACGTGCTGATCGACGTCCTCGGCGCCGACCATGGCGGCTACGTGTCACGCATGAAAGCGGCTGTGCGCGCCATCTCGCAGGACGCGGTGAAGCTCGAAGCCGTGCTTTGTCAAATTGTCCGCGTCGTGAAAGGCGGTCAGCCGGTTCGGATGTCCAAGCGCGCCGGCACGTACGTCACCCTGCGGGACCTGCTGGAGGAAGTCGGCAAGGACGCCGTGCGCTTCACCATGCTGACCCGCAAGGCCGACGCGCAAATGGAGTTCGACCTCGATCAGGTCCTCGCCACTACCCGCGAAAATCCAGTGTTTTACGTCCAGTATGCCCACGCCCGCTGCCGCTCGGTTTTGCGCGCCGCCGCCGAAATGTTCCCGGATCAGGCGATGACTGACCAGGCGCTGGCCACGACAAACGTCGATACGCTGAGCGGCGATCCGGAGCTCGCAGTGCTGCGTCGCCTGGCACTTTGGCCGCGCACTGTGGAAGCTGCGGCAATCGCAAGGGAACCTCATAGAATTGCATTTTTTCTCTATGACTTGGCGGCCGACTTTCATATGCTATGGAACCGAGGCAAGGACGACACGACGCTTCGATTCCTGCAGCCGGATCAGCCCGTCGAGACGCGGGCACGTCTCGCACTGGTCGCGGCGACCGCGGCGGTCATTCGTTCCGGTCTCGCGGTGATGGGCGTCACGCCCGTTGAGGAAATGCGCTGATCCCTCGCAGCAGCCGGGGGGCCGGCTGATGGAGCGGATTGCGATGTCGGACGATCTGAGCATTCCAAATTCGGGCTACCGCGGCAGCCGGGCTGGCCGCTATGGCACGGGCCCTGGCAGAGTTCGGCAGCGTATGGACCCGGATGTGCGCAGGCTGGTGATGTTCGCCGGCGGGCTGGGCGCCGTGCTGGTTGTGTTGATCGGTGTATCCAGCCTGACGGGGCGGCACAGCGGCGAGGTGCCAGTGGTGGCCGCCGACAACCGCCCGATTCGGGAGAAGCCGCTCAATCCTGGCGGCATGAAGATCGATGCCGCGGAGAACGACGTCTTCTCGGGTGTTACGGACACCGCCGGCGCCAAGTTGGCCCCAGCGCCCGAATCGCCTGATGCCACCGCCCTGCGGACACCGCTCGCGTCATCACCTCCGCCGCCGCCAGCCGCTGCCGAAGCGTCGACCCCGGCGGTCGCGGAGGCACCCGCTCCACCACCAGCCAAGCCGGCGGTTGTCGCCGCGGTGCCACCGGCGCCCAAGCCGGCCCCGGCGAAGCCAGCCGTGGCCGCCGCCGAGGTCCGTCCGCCAGTGACGGCGCATGAGCCTATGGTGCAGTTGGCCGCCCTGACGTCGGAAGAGGCCGCACGGTCAGAATGGGCCCAGCTGGCCAAGAAAATGCCCGATCTAATGAACGATCGGCAGCCGACCTATTCGCGAACCCAACGGGACGGGCACACGTTCTGGCGGGTGCGGACCTCGGGATTCGCCGATGTGGCGCAGGCTCGCAAATTCTGTGATCGCGTTCGCGCCAAGGGCGCCGGATGTTCGGTGGCTGATTTCTAGCCAGCGAGCCGGTTCGCGAGACAGCGGCGATCACTTTACGAGTGCCGCTCGAAGCCAGAAGCGGCTGTCAGGACCGGACGTCCCGGCCATGCACCGGCGGCTTAAGATCGACCCTGTCTTGGCGGTTTGGCCGGGATGGGCGAACCGTCAGCCAGTCGGGAGGCGCCCACATTACCCGACGCCGAAGTGGTGGGCCCGCGAAGCGGCGCAGGCTAGGCTCGTCGAGACGAGTGGTTTCCCAACTGGCTGATACAACAAGAAACTGCTCATCGCCAGCCGCAGCTAGACATGGTATGAACGCCGACCATACGGGATCAGGAAGAGCAGGATCTGAGGATAGATCAAATGACCATAAACATTGAAAAGCTGCGCGCCGAGATGCGATGGGAGACGCGCAAATTTGTGCTGTAAGCGATCATAGCCGCAGCGGCGCTAGCGGCCGGCGTAGCGATCGGCCGCTTGGTGGTGTTCCATCAATAGTGGCGCCCGAGCCTTGCCAGCCGCCTTATCGCGCCCTCTTCCGTGGCGGAGACTGATCCGCGCGACGCTGCCGCGTCTACGGGCGGCGGCCCGGGCGCGGTAGGCCAGAAGAGTCGCCTTGCTTGCTGCGCAATATCGCCTCACGGGATCAATTATCTGAAGCAATACTGTAGCCCAACTGGCAAGCGCACCAGATCATCGCCCAGGGCCGACAGAAGGTGCGACGCGTGACTTCAGTCCAACCCCGCGCCGCCATCGTCGGAATCGCCGGTCCCGCCTTGCTTCCCGAAGAGGCCGCGCTGTTCCGCGCGTTCCCGCCAGCCGGGATCATCCTGTTCGCACGAAACATTCAAAACCCAGCTCAGCTCGCGGCCTTGATGGCGACGCTACCTTCTGGTGCCGACCTCATGGTCGATCAGGAGGGCGGCCGCGTCGTTCGACTCCGGCCACCTCATTGGCGCGCCCACCCGCCCGCCGCGGCTATTGGTCACCTCTTCACCGCCGACCCGCGGGCCGGCCTCCGAGTGGCCTGGTTGACCGGCGCGTTGATCGGCCTCGATTGCCGAACCGCGGGGTTCACCGTCGCGGCGACGCCCGTGTTGGACATCGCGGTTTCGGGTGCCCATGAGGTTATCGGTGACCGAGCCTTTTCCCGGCATCCGGTTGCGGTGGCGCGCCTGGGACGAGCGACGGCTAACGGCGTATTGGCGGCGGGTATCCTCCCCATCGGCAAGCACGCTCCGGGGCACGGCCGCGCCGGGGTCGACAGCCATCTTTTGCTGCCGAAGGTTGCGCAACAGGATCTGAGCGACGATATGCGGCCTTTCGCTCTGAACGCTGACCTGCCATGGATGATGACCGCGCACATCGTCTATGAGGCGATCGATCCGCTTCGCCCTGGCACGCTGTCGGCGACGGTGATCGGGACCATTATCCGGGGGCGGATCGGATTTGAGGGAGTTTTGGTGACCGACGATCTGGCGATGCAGGCGCTTTCCGGCGCTCCCGCTGACCTGGCGATTGAAGCGCTGGCGTCGGGTTGCGACATCGCGGTGCATTGCAGCGGCGACTTTGCCGCGACCGAAGCCCTGCTGCGCGCCTGCCCTCCACTGACCGCAGCGGCCCAACGCCGGCTGCGGATCGGCCGGGCGGTGGCAGCGAGCCGGCGGCTGATGCTGGATGCGGGGCAACTCGCCGCCGAACGTGATCGGCTATTCGTGTGAATCCCTTTCTACTCAATCTTGCGCTGGCGGTCATCCCGGTGATCCTGGCGATCACTCTGCATGAGGCGGCCCACGGCTACGCGGCCCTCGCCCTCGGCGACACGACCGCGCGGGATGCGGGCCGGCTGTCGCTCAATCCGCTCAAGCATATTGATCGGGTCGGCACGATCATCCTGCCCGGCTTCCTGCTGATCAGCCAGTTGCTGCTGCCACCGCACAGGATCTTCTTCATGTTTGGCTGGGCCAAACCGGTGCCGGTGGGGGCGTGGAAGTTCCGCGACCCCAGGCGCGGAATGGCTGTCGTGGCCACCGCCGGGCCGCTGATGAACTTCTTTCTCGCCTGGCTGGCCGCGCTGGTAATTCCGATGGCGGACGAACCCTCTGGCATGCAGGCGATCGTTCAGCAGTTCCTGATCTACTTCATCCTATCCAACATGGTGCTGGGCCTGTTCAACCTGCTGCCGATTCCGCCGCTGGATGGCGGGCGTATCGCTGTCGGCCTCTTGCCGCTGGGGTTGGCACGTGTCTGGGCCCGTCTGGAGAGGGCCGGGATTCTGATTGTGCTACTGGGAGTCTTTATCCTGCCCCGGCTGATCGGTATCGATCCGGTTGGGCAGGCGCTGGACAGGGTTCTGCCATGGGCGTTCCGGACCGTATTCTGGCTCGCCGGACGTAGCGTCGACGGGATGGATGGCAACTTCATCTGACATCGCCGTGGCGGGGGAGAGCCTCGTCCTGCGGCTGGAGGGCTTTGAGGGTCCGATGGACCTGTTGCTCGACCTGGCGCG
>DASYBP010000447.1:0-6008 GCA_036500715.1 Rhodopila sp. | reverse complement strand
AGGCATTAGCCCGGATTTCTCACACGCCTAACGCGATTGCATGCCAGATCCTCGGATGCGAACGTGAATTCAAAGTGTTGCCGGAGCCTGGTCCGTGGGCGGAAGGAAACAGTCTGTTTTCCGCCCCATCCAGCCCGTGGCGGTTCGCCTCCCGAAAGTGTTGAGCCAGACTTCCGAAATTGCGACCTGGGGCTCGGTCTCATGAGACTATGAGAAATGCGGGCTAAACGCAGTCGGCTCGTGGATGGTTTTCCGTCGCAAGCGTGACCGCGGTCACTGTCGCGTCGGCCGAGGGCAAGTGATGCTGCCAATCCCGCCAAAGCGAAACACGTCAATCCCATCCGATGGGGCACGGGCAGAGGCGGGAACCCAGAAACGACCTAATTGAACAGGAGTGACGAGCAATGACGTACGAAGTTGAAAATCCTACGACCCTTCCCAGTCCCGGTCCTACCGTCGACAATTCCCCTACAGTCAACAACACCGGGACCGTCGGCAGCGGGTGGTTCACGCAGCCGCCGGGCTATTCCTACCAAGAATTTGGCTATAACTGGTCGCCTGGCGTGGGGTTCAGCTTCCCATCCCACCCTGGCTGGACCATCAATGACGCCAGGGTTACCAACAACCCTGGGCTCAGCTTTGGTGATGCCCAGACTACCGATGGCTTAGGGAATGCCACTTCGGCTGAGTTCGGATTCATCGATAATAACGGCACTTTCACTGCGCTACCCTCAGGACAATCCGGGTCCGTACTAAACGGAATGAATGACTCCGGTCTGGCAGTGGGCGACAATAGGGTCGGGGACGGCAGTTTTAATAACTTCATTTATAATGTGGCGACAGGCACGGAAACCCCGATAACTTTCCAGGGCGTCACCGGCCCTCATGTGACTGACATCAACGACTCCGGTCAGATGGTGGGGTCTGCCGCTTCAGGCAGCAATCTGGAAGGGTTGTACCTGAACGGCCAAGGCGGGGTGCAAATCCTGGCCGCTCCTGGCGCGACAAGTACTGTAGCCGTCTCGCTCAACAACACTGGCCAGATTGTCGGGGATTATACCGATACAGCCAACCATACCCATGGGTTCCTGTTTGATATCGCCACACAAGCCTATACCACGCTGGACTTTCCGAATGCCATTTCCACAGCGGCAACGGGTATCAATGACAACGGCCTAGTGGTTGGCAGTTATACCGACGCGCAAAACGTCACGCACGGCATGGAGCTGATGGTCGCCCATACCTGATCATCCGGCCTGTGGCGTCCGTCCTGGCCGAGGGACCCCACGGTGCGGGGCCGGCTTGGCGTCAGGTGTCTTCATCCGCACGTGATAAACCGGTTTATCGGGTGCGCTCGGCTCAAAAGACGATCCGCTCGACCTCATCGAGCGTCACATCATTCCAGGAAGCCACGCGGCCAGCTTGGTGCGGCTGGCCACGGAGGACACTCGCTCGCTGAAGACCCTTTCGCAGCCTGCTGCCTTCAGGTCGCGCTGCTGGGCGTCCAGCCCCGCGGTCTGATCCGCAGTGTATGTCCGGGCGTATCCGACGAGCATATTTTTCCGCCCTTTGTCCGATTGGGTTCCAGGACGTTGCGTGGCGCAGCGTCCGATATATCTAATGCCATTTCATTGAGACGCGATTTGTTGACTTTGCGGACCATCCGTAAGTGTCCACGGGCTAGCCCTAGCCGCAGAGGATTTTGTCAGTGCTCGACTGGGGTTGCCGCGGGGGGTTTCTGGACCATCTGGCCGGCCCGACGCGCGAGGATCGATCGTACCCGCGCTTGCTAGTGAAACGGTGGACCTGGCCGACATGGACACGCCAGATCATTTGGCCACCATCGCGCGCATGAGCTTCCGAGGCGGCGGCCAGCATCGCTTGACGCGGTTCGCATTCCGGCGACACTGCCGCAACACCGGCAAGGGGGGGAACACAAGATGAGCGATGTCACGACGAGCAATGTCACGATCCTGGCGACGGGGTTTGGCTTTCCAGAAGGCCCGGTGGTTTGCCCGGACGGATCGGTCATCCTGACGGAGATCCGTAACAATCAGTTGTCGCGGGTGGCGCCGGACGGCACGACCAGCGTGTTCTCACGTTGCGGCGGCGGGCCGAACGGGTTGGCGTTCGGGCCGGACGGCGCATTGTATCTGTGCAACAACGGTGGCAGCAAGTACGTCGAGGGTTACTCGATGGGCATTGCGCCGCACCCTGACTATAAGTTCGGCTATATCCTACGGATCGATGCGAAAACCGGCGAGGCCCGGACGCTGTACACCGAGGCCGGCGGCCACAAGCTGTCGGCGCCGAACGACATCGTATTCGATAGGCATGGCGGCTTCTACTTCACCGATCTGGGCAAGCGCCTAGCGCGGCATCGGGATCACGGCGGAATCTACTATGCGCTGCCGGACGGCTCGAAGGTGACGGAGATCGCGTATCCGATGCTCAGCCCGAACGGGTGCGGTTTGTCGCCGGACGGGAAGACGCTGTATGCGGCGGATACCGAGGGCGCTCGGCTGTGGGCGTTCGACGTCGAGGCGCCGGGCGTGCTGCGCAAGCCGCCGCCGCACACGCCCCACAGCGGGCGGGTGATCGCCGGGCTGCCGGGGAACGCGCGGTTTGACAGCCTGGCGGTGCTGGCGAACGGAAACATCGCAGTGGCGACGCTGAATACGGGGTATGTGACCGAGATCTCGCCGGGGGGTGAGATCGTGCGGGCGGTGAAGATGCCGGACAGTTATCCGACGAATATCTGCTTTGGCGGGGCGGATATGCGGACTGCGTATATTACGCTGTCGGATAGCGGGCGGCTGGGAACGATGCAGTGGTCCTCGCCGGGGCTGAAGCTGAATTTCGGGTAAGCGGGCCGAAGCGTCGCTGCCAGCCGCGACAGCCGGTGGACAGGTCATAGTGCGCCGCCTAACGGTGGGATCAGCAATCCCGTGAGGCAACACCATGCTGTTCGATTTCAGTGAGACCAAGAACGAAAACATCTACAAGCTACTGGTCTCGACCGTCGGGCCTCGGCCGATCGCATGGGTGACGACACGGGACGTCGACGGGACGGTCAACGCGGCGCCGTTCTCGTTCTTCAACGCGATGTCGGGCAACCCGCCCGTGCTGGCGTTTGGGATCGGCGGACGCGGACCAGGCGATGTGAAGGACACCGGCGGCAATATCCGGCGGACCGGGCAGTACGTGATCAATCTGGTGAGCTACAACCTGCGGGAGGCGATGAATGTCACGGCGATCGACTTCCCCAAGGACGTCGATGAGCTGAAGGAGGCGGGGCTGAGCACGGCGCCGTCACGCCATGTCGGGGCGCCGCGGATCGCGGAGGCGCCGGTGTCGTTCGAGTGCGAGCGGCTGGTGATTGTTGATGTCGGGATCGACCGGGCGGTGGTGCTGGGGAAGGTGCTGGCGATCCACGTGCGGGACGACTGCGTGCTGGACGCAGATCGTTGCTATATTGACACACCCAAACTCGATCTGATTGGCCGCCTGCATGGCAGCGGTTGGTATGCGCGGGTGACAGACCGATTCGAGCTGCCCCGGATCCCGGTGGACGATTGGCCGACGCGGAAGGCGAAGGCCGCGGAGTAGCGCCGAGTTTGCCCCACCGCGTCGGGCGAAGCGGCGGGGATGATGCCAAATTGTCACGCTGACGCGCTAAAACGGCGAGGCTCACAGAAAGTTTCCCGCGCAAGGGAACGTTAAGACACAATTCATTTCCACATTGTTAATCGGCGGCACCTACACTGCCGAGGCCTAACGGGAATGGTGACAGCGATGTGCACGACGACGATCAGCACCCTGACGTTGACTGGCTTGTTGCAAGATCCGTTGATCCAAATGGTGATGCGGAGCGACAAGGTGTCAGAACAGGACCATTCTGAATTGCTGCATCGCGTCAAACTGTCGCTGGTCTCACGGTCGCCGAGCAAAGAGCCCGGATTGCAAACGGCGATCCGAGGGTGACCCGGCGCCTCGGCGAACTGCCAGATTGCGGCTGATTACTTTCAGTTAATGGGATCAGGAGGCTGCCGGCCCGTTGCGGGTTGGGGGAGCGCTCGGCCTTTCCTTCACGCAAACAAAAAAAGCGGTGCCCTGGGGCACCGCTTAAGTTTGGGGGGGAAACGTCACGCGAATGAGGCCTAGCCATCATCCGCATCCCGGAGATTGGGTGCCGGACGGCTGAGTCAAGGCTCACGCTTGCGCGTGTTCTTGTAGCGAAGTGTCATAACCGTCACGGTATCGATACCAAGCCCGGCGGCCAGGGCTGGCAGGGCCGCGCGGTTCCGTCCTATATCCGCGCGTTTCGCCCATTTTCCGCCCGTCAGGAGCTAATCCGCATGGATTTTATCGAGCAATCCGGCATTCGTATCGCGAAGCCACTTTACGAATTTGTCAACAGCGAAGCCTTGCCGGGGACAGGGCTCAGCGCCGACGCGTTCTGGGGCGGATTTGCCCGGCTGCTGGCCGAGCTTGCGCCGCGGTGCAAGGCGTTGCTCGACGAGCGCGACGGTATTCAGCAGCAGATTGACGCATGGCACCTCGCCAACAAGGGCAAGCCGGCGGACGACGAGGGGTACCTGAGTTTTCTGCGCGGGATCGGATATCTGCTGGAGGAGCCGGCATCGGTCACCGTCAGTACGTCCAAGGTTGATGCGGAAATCGCGACGCTGGCCGGCCCACAGCTGGTGGTTCCGGTCACCAACGCGCGGTACGCGTTGAACGCGGCGAATGCTCGGTGGGGCAGCCTGTATGATGCGCTGTACGGGACCGACGCGATCCCCGAGGATGGTGGCGCGGCCCGCGGCGGCCGCTACAATAAGGTCCGAGGCGACCGGGTCGTGGCGAAGGCGCGGGAGATCCTTGACGGGGCCGCGCCACTGGAGAGCGGCAGCCATGCGGATGCCGTCGGCTATTCGGTCAAGGACGGCGCGCTTTCAGTGGCGCTGAAGGGTGGCGGGACGGTTGCGCTGAAACACCCCGCTCAGTTCGCGGGTTCCCGGGGTGAGGCGGCGGCGCCGTCGGCGATCCTGCTGACACATCACGGATTGCATCTCGAGATCGTGATCGATCGGGGCCATTCCGTCGGCAAGGACGATCCGGCGGGGGTTGCCGATGTCGTGATGGAAGCTGCGCTGACGACGATTCAGGATTGCGAGGATTCGATCGCCGCGGTGGACGCGGCGGATAAGGTCCTGGCTTATCGCAACTGGCTGGGTCTGATGAACGGCACGCTGGAGGACACCTTCGAGAAGGGTGGCCGCATGATGACCCGCAAGCTGAACGCGGATCGGCACTATACCAGGCCGGATGGCGGCAATCTGTGGCTGGCCGGGCGCAGCCTGATGCTGATCCGCAATGTCGGCCATCACATGTACACCGATGCGGTCCTGGACGCGGCGGGTGCCGAGATCCCGGAGGGGTTCCTGGATGCGGCGGTGACCTCGCTGATCGCGATGCATGACCTGAACAGCAAGGGGGCGATCCGGAACAGCCGGACGGGATCGGTCTATATCGTGAAGCCGAAGATGCACGGGCCGGAGGAGGTGGCGCTGACCGCCGACCTGTTTGCGCGGGTCGAAGCTATCCTGGGGCTGGCGTCGAATACGCTGAAAATAGGCATCATGGACGAGGAGCGGCGGACCTCGGCAAACCTCAAGGCGTGTATTGCCGCGGCGACGCAGCGGGTGGTGTTCATCAACACGGGGTTCCTGGACCGGACCGGGGACGAGATCCACACCTCGATCGAGGCTGGACCGATGATCCGCAAGAACGAGATGCGCGGCACGACGTGGATCAAGGCGTATGAGGACCAGAACGTCGATATCGGTCTGGAATGCGGCCTGCGCGGCAAGGCGCAGATCGGCAAGGGGATGTGGGCGGCGCCGGACCGGATGGCCGATATGCTGGCGCAGAAGGTCGAGCATCCGATGGCGGGGGCGAATACCGCATGGGTCCCCTCCCCGACTGCAGCGACCTTGCATGCGCTG
>DASYBP010000446.1:0-4049 GCA_036500715.1 Rhodopila sp. | reverse complement strand
CAATGAGCCAGTGGCCGAAACCGTTTCAAAAGCCGTACCCGCCGATCATTGTCGGCGGCGCCTTTCCCTATGCCGCCAATCGGGCGATCCGATACGGCAACGGCTGGATTCCCCGCGCCGACCGCCTGGAGCACGACGGCGTCGGCGTCGTCATCAGCAAATTTCGCAACATGGCGACCGAGGCCGGCCGCGATCCGGCCTCTCTGCCCATCACCATCTTCCGCGTCCCCGACGACTTGGCCAAGCTTGAATTCTGCCAGCAGACAGGCGTCGATCGCGTCGTCTTCAGCCTGCCGGCGGCAAAGGCGGACACTATCCTGCCGATCCTTGACCGCTGGGTCGGGGTAAAACGCGATCTTCAGGGATTGTGACCGATGACCGCGAAAATCGGCTACCTGCTGCCGACGCGCGAACGGATCATGGAAGGCGAGCCGGAAACCGGCCCCCTGCTGGGCCTCGCCGAACGCGCCGCCTCCCTCGGGTTCACTTCGGCCTGGGTCGGCGACTCCCTCACCGCGCGCCCGCGTCACGATCCCCTGACGCTGCTCGCCGCCGTGGCCGCTAGGATACCGAACCTGACCGTCGGTACCGCGGTGTTGCTGCCTATGCTGCGCAACCCGGTCATCCTCGCCCACCAGGTCGCCACGCTCGATCAGATCGCCGGTGGCAAGCTGATCCTGGGCGTTGGCTTCGCCGCTGACCTGCCCAATATCCGCGCCGAGTTCGCCGCCGCCGGCGTCCCGTTCGAGCACCGGATCGGCCGCATGATGGAGGGGCTGCGTCTCTGCAAGGCCCTGTGGTCCGGCCAGCCGGTGGACTGGGACGGACGCTGGCAAACCACCGAGGCCGTCGTAGCGCCAACCCCGGCCCGCCCGGGCGGGCCGCCGCTGTGGATCGGCGGAAACCTGCCGGGCAGCCTCGAGCGTGCCGGCAAGTATTTTGACGGCTGGTTTCCGGTCGCCCCCAGCGCGGCGGACTTTGCCGCCGGCCTGACCCACGTCCGCGATGTCGCCCAGGCCAACGGCCGCGACCCCACCCAGGTGAGCGGGGCGATGTATCTGACCGTCTCGCTCGACGACGACCCGGCGAAGGCCGACGATCGGCTGAACTACTTTCTCCAGCGCTACTACGGCCAGCCCGCCGCGGTCATGCGGCGCCGCCAGGCCTGCTATGCCGGTCGGGCCACCGGTCTTTCAAACTGGCTTGACAGCTACGCCCAGGCGGGCGCCAGCCACCTGGTCCTGCGCTTCGCCGGCGACCATGAACGCCATCTCCAAACGGTGGCGAAGCTCAACCCTTCGTAAGCGAGAGTTGCTCGCCGGCCGCGTCCGGCGTAAACGCTCGCCATGCCCGACTTGAAACGCAAACCCGCCCATGCCCGGACCAATTTCGACGACCGCCTGAGCGCCGCCGCGGCCGCCCGGCAAGCGCTGCTGGAGCGCTTCCGCGCGCGCCCATCGCCCGACGACCCGGCGGAAATCGAGCGCCAGGCCGCCTTGAAGGCAATCGCCGACGCCAGGGACGCCCGCGCTGCCGAACGCAAGGCCGCCAAGCAGGCTGAGGCCGCGCGCATCGCCGAAGCAGAAGCCGCCCGCAAGGCACAGCAAGAAGCCGCCGCGAAGGAGGCCAGGGCTCGGGCCGCCGATCAGGAGGCCGTCCGCAAGGCCGCGCGCGACGCCAAATATGCCGCCCGCAAGGCGCGCAAGTAGACTCAACCAGCAAGCCGCCGGAAGCGCGGTCGCCTGGAACTCCGTCCGAACACCGAAACGCGGCAGCGCGTCCAGGAGGCATCAGTGGTCAAACGTCGTAAGGAAGAAGACATTGCCGGGATCCTGGAGTTCGATGGCCGCAGCGCCGAGGATCCGGAATTCCTGGAATGGGTGGCCGATCACAAAGCCCGCAACGGCGGCAAGATCCGGATCAGCCGGGGCGGCAAGGGCGTCCGGGTGATGTTCAGCAAGGACGCCGACATGGCGTTGTGGCAACGTCGGTCAGAGGCCTCGCTGAAGGGCAAGAAAAACGTCGCCTGACGTGGGGCCGCCTTCAACAGACGGATACTCTAGCGAAGCACCGCCTCGGTCTTCCGTTCGATCAGTGCGAAATCGATGTCTCCGCCCAGCCCCGGCTGCGTCGGCGCGTGCATCAAGCCGTTCGCATCGATCTCAAGTTCCTTGACCATGCCGTACTTATGCGCCCCATCCGGCAGCAGCACTTCCCACATCGTGGTGTTCCGCAGCGCCATGCACAGATGCAGATTGGCAAGGTTGTTCAGCGAATTTCCCGAGTGATGAATTTCGTAATTCATCCCGAACGCCTCGGCCAGGTGCGCGGTCTTCAGCATGGTGGTGAGACCGCCCTTGTTCGGAATATCGCCGCGCAGATAGTCCGTCGCCTTCTCGGTCAGCCAGATCGGATATGTATCCAGTCCGCCGGCCGGAAATTCCGTCGCCATGATCGGGATATCGAGCTTCTGCCGCAGCTTGACATAGCCATAGATGTCCTCATCCGACAACGGATCCTCGAACCAGTAATACCCCATTTCCTCGATCGCCCGCCCGACCCGCAGCGCGTCGGTGTAGTCATATGACCAGGTAGAATCGAGCATCAGCCGGAAGTCATCCCCCACAGCCTTTCGCACCGCCTCGCACACCTTGATGTCCCGCTCCGCCTCGCGCGGCGGATGGATCTTGTACGCCTGCCATCCCGCCGCCTTGAATGCCTGTGCCTGATCCACGTACGCCGCTGCGTCCGGCAGCACCTGCGAACTGGCATAAGCCGGGATCGAATTTCGGAAAGTGCCGATCAGTGCGTGCACCGGCAGCCCGCCGATCTTGCCGGCCAGATCCCACAGCGCCGTATCAACGGCGCCGATCACCCGATAGCTCACGGTGCGGTTGATCAGCCGCATGCCTGCATGCAGCCGCTCACGCTGCAGAGGGTCCTGTCCCATCAGCATCGGCTTCAGCGACCGGATCAGTTGCGCCCCGTCCATCGCAGCCGGATTGCTCGCCGACCCAAGGAAGGCGTGCCCCTCCAGCCCGCTGTCGGTATGAATCCGCAACAGTCCCAGCGTGCTGCCGGACGCCGCGGTGGCGCCCTGGTGATAGATCGTCATAGGGATATTGTCCCAGGCGAAGATCGTCAGCGAAACATCGTCTATTTTCATTTCGTTCTCCCGAAACTCAATCCTACCGCGGCGGCGCGTTCAGCAGGCTGGTCAGTTCCGTCTTGACATCGACCGAAGACTGCCTGCCAAGCTTGTTGCGATGCCTCACCAGCCACCGCTCCGCCGTCTCCTGTCCGGCGTCACGCAGCATGGTCAGGAAGCTCCACGAGGTGCTGCTTTTCGAAACGAACCCCAACTGCTCGACAAACCGATCATTGCGGATGGCATGAAGCCGGATCGGCTTGTAGCGCCCGTTATACGCCACGCCCGAAGCCCCCAGTTCGGACAGCAAACTGTTGATCGCCTCGATCGCATTCACCTCCAGCACCACCGAGGCGTTGAACGTGATCTCGTTCAGCCGGTCCAGTATGGCCGGCGCGCTGTGGGGCGGCATGCCGTCTCGGCGGAACGCGTTGACCAATACCAGAAGCAGATCCTGCGCATGAGCCAGCAGCGGTGTCAGCGACGGATTGCCCAGATAGCCGCCATCCCAGAACGGCACGCCGCCTATGCTGACAGCCTTGAAATCGGTCGGCAGGCACGAAGTCGCGCGCAAGGACGCCACCGAGATGTCCGGCTGGGTAAAGATCGTCCGGCCATTGGTGGCGACATTCGTGGCGGTCAGAAACAGGCGCGGTCCGGCTGCGCCATTCAACGCAGCAAGGTCGGTGCTGGTAAAATTCTGCTCGATCAGCGGCGCGATCGCGTCGGTATAGAAAGGATTGGTGTAAGGCGAGACCACGAGCCCGATCGCCTCCAGCGCGATCGCCACCGGCGACCAGTCCAGGTTGAGGCCGAACGGTCCGAGTTCACCAAACCAGAAGGCATTGCCGCCGCGCAGCCCGGCCTGCGAGGTCGCTCGCCAGAAATCCTCCAGTTTGCG
>DASYBP010000445.1:0-5366 GCA_036500715.1 Rhodopila sp. | reverse complement strand
GTCCCGAACCGTTGTCAAAGCGAACGTTGCGTCCGCGAGCATGCCTGCATCCTGACGAGATCCTCGATAGCTCTGGTCACAAGACCTGTCGGCAGGGGCACTCGATGTCACGTGAAACAGCGCTCTGGGCGGCCGCCCCATAGTTGCCGGCCACGGACTCCAGATTGTGTGCCTCCTGCGCCGCGCCGTCGATATCGGCGGCGTCCGGGCAGGCGTCCAGCCAGCCGATGCGCCGAGATCCTGCCGGCTTCGAGTGTCGAGATGTGCAGGGGGTCGTCGATGACCTCCATCAGCGGTTCGCTGATGCGCGGATCCTGGACGTGGGCAGGACTAGCTGCGCCGATGTGACCGATGGGTGGTCTTGCGGTTCGACAGCGACAGCGACAGGCCGACACAGACCAGCCCAACCGAGGCGGGGACGAGCCAGGCCGGCCGGTCCAACAACGGCTGGATCACCGATATCCACATCCAGTTGCCTAAAGCGCGGCTTGACCACGCAGGCAGCTTGTCGAGGATATCGTGGTCGAGAAGGTAGATCGCCTGCCCGAGCGATATGCTTTCAGACCCGAACGTCGCAATGCCGACGGCGGCGACCAGGAAGACGGCGGCGATCACGGCCAGGACGCGTTGGGCAATCACATGAACAGCTTCTCTGTCTTGTGGTCGGTATATAGACCAGCAACCTGCTCAGCATAACCATTAAAAATCTGGGTGGGCACCCTCTCGTCGCTCCCCAGAAGCCTCTCAGAGGCCTGGCTCCAACGCGGATGCGGGACGGCGGGATTCACATTCGCCCAGAATCCATATTCCGACGGCCCGATCGACTCCCAGAAGGTCGAGGGGCGCTTATCGGTAAAGCTGATTTTGACCGGCGCCTTGGCAGATTTGAAGCCGTATTTCCATGGCAGCGTCAGCCGGATCGGGCCACCGTTCTGCGGCGGCAGAGGCTTGCCGTACAGGCCGGTCGATATGAACGCCAGATCGTTCGCCGCTTCTTCGATCGTCACCCCCTCTACATAAGGCCAAGGATAGAAGGGCGCATTTAGACCCTCCATCACTTTGTCCTGTGCGGTCTCGAACACCACATATTTCGCGGAAGCCAGCGGTTCGGCGATCTTCAAGAGTTGCGACAGTGTGAACCCGGTCCAGGGTACGGTCATCGCCCACGCCTCGACACAGCGATGGCGATAGATGCGCTCCTGCAGAGACACCTGCTTCAGCAAATCGTCGATATCGATCGTCCGCGGTTTCGCCATCATTCCATCCAGTTTGATGGTCCAAGGCCGCTGCTTGAGCGCCTGCGCACCCCGCCAGATATTCTTGCTTTCGCCGAACTCGTAGTAGTTATTATAGGTCGTCGCAGATTTTTCATCGGTGATCGCTCGCCCGGGCTGGAATGCGGGGTTCATGGCGACGTCCGCCCTGGCGGCGAGGGCGGGGAGGATTGTGATCGACGTCGCCGCCCCCATCAACGTGCGACGCTTCAGCACCGTTTGTTCGGGGGTCACCTTACGTTCCGGGATTTCCCAGCCGCGCCGCCGGACGATGTACATTTGGAAGCCCCTTGCAATTATTGTGATGACCCGCGCGTCCAAGCCGGGCGACAGACGCTACATTGCCGTATGACATCGACCGAACGAAATTAAAGCTTCGCCATACTGTCGAACGGCGGTCCTCTTGTCGGCTCTGTTGAGGACACGTTCCGTCCACTTCGACCGTTTCCCCGCGCTCGCCCTCTTGCGTACCTACGGCGGCATGGGATTGTTCGGCTGCACCTCGTTCCCGGAAGCGGCCTCCTCATGTTGATCAGCGAAGCTCGTATCCTGACCACCCACACGGGCAGTCTGCCGCGGCCAGGCGCATTGACCGAGTTGTACGCAAGACGGGCAGCGGGGGAACCGATCGATGAGGTGGCACTGGATGCGGCCGGCAAGGCTGCGACCCGCCATGTCGTCCGGCAGCAGATTACCGCCGGCATCGATGTCGGCAACAACGGCGAGCAGCAGCGGGAAGCGTTTTTCTTGTATGTCCGGCGGCGCATGAGCGGCTTCGGCGGCAGTTGGAGCCGCCGGACGATGGCTGATGTCTTAAAATATCCAGACTTCCGGACATGGTCCGCAGAGCACGAGGGCGTGCGGCGGTCGGTCAGCAATCGCGACGCAGTGCCAAAAGCGATCGGTGAGGTGACGTATCTGGATCCCGCTCTGGTCAAAGCGGAATGCGATGAATTCCTAGCCACCCTGGCCGAGGTCGAAGGTGGTTTCGCCGAACCGTTCATGACCGCGCCCTCGCCCGGGATCATCGCCGCCGCGCTGCGAAACGAGCACTACGATACCGAAGATGCCTACCTGCACGCTCTGGGCCAGGCGCTGCGCGTCGAGTACGAGTCGATTGTCCAGGCCGGCTTCCTGTTGCAGATCGACGCGCCCGATTTGGCGCTGGAGCGGCATGTCTCCTTTCAGGACCGGACTTTGGGCGAGTTCATCGATTTTGCGGAACGGGTGGTCGGAACGATCAACGAAGCACTGGTCAACGTTCCGCGCGACCGGGTGAGGATCCACGCCTGCTGGGGGAACTACGAGGCTCCGCACGATTGCGACGTGGACCTGCGCGATATCTTGCCGGTGATCGCCGCGGCGAGGGTAGGGGGTTGGGTGTTGCCGTTTGCCAATCCGCGGCACGCGCATGAGTACCGCTGTCTGAAGGATCTACCTCTGGACGAAGGCCAGGTCGTGGTCGCCGGGGTGATCGACCCGCTGACGAATTTTATCGAGCACCCCGAGGTGGTGGCCGACCGGCTGGAACGCGTGGTTCAGGTGGTTGGCGATCCGACGCGCGTGCTGGCCGGTACGGATTGCGGGTTCGATACCTCGGCTGGGCACGGGCGGGTGGCGGAGGATGTCGTGTGGGCGAAGCTGCGCACGATGGCCGACGGGGCGCGGATCGCGTCGGCGCGGCTGGGGATGTGCGCGGAGAGGTAGTTAGTCCCTGGGACCTGAAAGCGGGAGGGCCGAGAGGCAATCAGTCCCAGCTCGCCCGCCTGCCAGAACGCTCGTGCAGTGCAGCGCCCCACGCATCGCATTGAGCGAGCGCCGCTCGCGGTCATCCCCGATCAATGCGCAGTCAACGCACCGGCGCCGGCGCCGCCAGCGCCTCCGATAAGCGCCCCTGTTCCGGCCCCGAGGCCGGTCGCGCTACCGACCGCCGCACCGCCACCAGCCCCGATCAACCCACCTGTTACTGCCCGAGTACCGGGGGTACGGCCGCAAGCAGCAAGACCGAACGCAATTGCGATGATGCCGATGACACGCAACTTCTTCGACCTGAGCACGATGTTTCTCCTCTTTCTCCTCTTTTGCGATGCTCACAAACTGCCGCCCCCGCAATGCGTCTATCCAGGGGTCTTGCCGTCCGTGAGCTTGTGCGTAACGTATTGTCCGCTTCCGCACCCGCCTGAAAACTGTCGCTGGCAGTGATAACGACTGTCCTGTCGGAAGGTTCCGAGCGCACAGCGAGTCCGGTTTTGCCACGAGACATAGCTAAAACCGGCGTGACGCCTAGTATCGCGCATCGGAGAAGCGCGATACGTCGCATTTTGTTTGAAGTGGCCGATTCACGCGGAAATGGCGATCGCTTCGCGACTCACGCTTCAGCGCGATCGGACACTCGGATGCTTCGCGGGCAACCTCGGCTGTGACGCGCTTTCGGGGCCTGTCGAAGCATCCTGGTTGCGAGCCCAGGCTTTGGGGTTCTATCGTCGGCTGTGGGCGATCTCGGCTGGGAAGATCCCGGCTGGCCGGAGGCGTGTTGCGCGATCAAAACTGAGTTTGAAGTTGGACCACCGCCCCGCCGCAAATCAGGAGAGACGGGATGTTTACCAAGAAGGTCATCATCGTCGCGGGCGCCGCGGGGAATGTCGGCTCATCGCTTGCCAGGCTGTTGGCCTCTCGCGGAGCGCGTGTGGCGGCCGTAGATACCCTTAAGTCGCCCCTCGAAGCGGTCGTTGGTTCACTGGGCGGCAGCGGCCACATGGCGTTATCGGATTACGATATGACGGATTTCGCTTCGTCGGGCGCCCTGGTCGCAAAGGTGCAAACCACCTGTGGGCGAGTGGACGGCGTTGGCACGACGATCGGCGGTTTCACCATGGCGAGACTTCTCGATGCGGGGGTGGAACAATGGAACGCGATGTTCAACCTGAACGTAACGACGACCTGGAACCTTTACCGGGCAGCCGTGCCGGCCCTCCGGCAGGCCGGCGGCGGCGCGCTGGTGGCGGTCGGCAGTGCCGCGGGCCTGCGCGGCGGTGCGGAGATGGCCGCATACAGTGGAGCCAAGAGTGCGGTGCTGCGGCTGACCGAAAGCCTGGCCGACGAATTGCGTAGCGACCGCATCCGGGTCAACGCGGTTCTACCAACCACGATCGATACGGCTCAAAATCGGCAAGCCATGCCCGAGGCTGACACGTCGCGTTGGGTTAAGCCGTCGGAAGTCGCGGAAGCCATGGCGTTCCTCTTGTCCGATGCCGCGAGCGGCGTTACCGGCGCTCTGCTTCCGATCGGGTGACGACTACCCGGTGTGTTCGGGATCCGGGCGTTTCCTCGATCTTCAAGACGATGGGGCAACCTCTTGAGTAGATCGCGATGAATTTGAACGCTGATTTCGGCCGCCGAGCTGTGGTCCATGCGGCGCGGCTGGATTGGACGCCCTCGCCGATTCTTGGCGTCGGTCGGCGTATGCTCGACCGCATCGGCGACGAGGTGGCGCGCGCCACCTCCATCGTCCGGTATGCGCCAGGCAGCCATTTTGCTCCGCACACCCATGGCGGCGGCGAGGAATTTCTGGTGCTTGACGGCGTATTCAAGGACGAACACGGCGACTTTCCGGCGGGCAGCTACGTCCGTAACCCACCGACGACCAGCCACACGCCAGGCTCCGATCCGGGCTGCATGATCTTCGTAAAGCTTTGGCAGTTTGATCCGGGCGACCGGACCCGGGTACGACGCGACACCAGCACGGGCGTCTTCGTATCCGTGACGGAACGACCTGGCGTGGAGGCGTTGCCGTTGTTCGAGGACACGCGCGAGCAGGTTCGGCTGGAGCGGTGGTCTCCCGGCGCCGAGGTCGTGCTGCTCGGGCCTGGCGGCATTGAGCTGCTGGTGCTCGAGGGCGACTTTACTGAGGGCGGTGAAGTCTTCGAGATACAATCCTGGCTGCGGTTGCCGGCGGGGGCAAGGCTTCAGGCGGTCGCTGGTCCGCAGGGCTGTCGTGTGTGGATGAAAACCGGCCACCTTGTGGACGTCCGAACCGCCCCTGGGGTTCGCTCTTGAACGCGTGGACCAAGGGACCTAGCGTGCGGCACGACA
>DASYBP010000444.1:0-12400 GCA_036500715.1 Rhodopila sp. | reverse complement strand
GTCGGTGTGCTCGCCTAACAGCGGCGGCCGGGAAATACTTGCCGGCGAGTCGGACAATTTGATCGGGCAACCAACCGTCTGATAGGTGCCCCGCGTCGGAAAGTCGACGTCGACGATCATCTGGCGGGCGCGCAAATGCGGGTCTGACAGCACTTCAGCGGTGTCCTGGCACGCGCCGCATGGGACGCCCGCATCGCCAAGCAACTGCATCACCTCGTGTTTGCTGCGCCGGCGGGTCCAGGATTCGATGATGGCGTTCAAGACCACACGATTTTCCCAGCGCGCCTCTGGCGTTCTGAAGCGCGGATCGTCTGCCAGATGCGACTGGCCGATCGCCGCCAGGAACGGTTGCCACATCTGCGGCTGGGCGAAAATGTAGACGTGGTCGTTCGGGCCGCCCGGAGCGCAGGGGTATGTCGTTCCGGGAACGGCATGACCGAGCTGATTGCCGGTGCGCGGCGGGGGGTGCCCGAAGCGCTGATGATCGCGCAGGCTGACGCGGATGAGATTGACCACGGCGTCCTGCATGGAGACCTCGACATGCTGCCCTTTGCCGCTGCCGTGCCGCTGCTGCAGTGCGGCCAGGATGCCGATCGCCATGTGCATCCCGGTGCCGGAATCGCCGATCGCGGGAAAGATGTAGGTTGGCGGGTTCTCAGGGAAGCCGGTGACCGCCATCGCGCCGCCCATCGCCTGGGCGATCGGTTCGAAACTTTTGAAACTGCTGTACGGGCCGTAGGTCCCGAAACCCTTGATCGTTGCGTATATCAATCGCGGATTGAGTTTGCACAGGACATCGTAGCCCAGACCGAGCCTGTCGAGCGCGCCGGGGCCGAAGTTCTCCAGCAGGACGTCGGATTCTGTGACCAGGCGGCGGAACAGTGCCTTTCCCTCCTCGGTCTTGAGGTTCAGCGTCAGACTACGTTTATTGGCGTTCAGGACCAAAAAGAACAGACTGTCGCTGTCAGGTTTGTCGCGCATATTGGTACGTGCGGCGTCGCCGCCCGTGGGTTCCTCCAGCTTGATTACGTCGGCCCCGAGGAAGCCCAGGATCTGCGCGCAGGCGGGACCCGCCTGGTTATGCGTCATGTCGATGACGCGAATCCCGTTCAGAGCCTGGCTCATGCGGTTTCATCCTCCGTTAACGTCGAACCGGTATCGAGCGTCGTCGCCCGGCGCAGATCGCGTGGCTGCATTTCGTCATGCGGGCGCCCGCGATGCATCGTCCAGCGATTATCCCATATGACGAGGTCGCCTCGCCGCCACGTATGGCTGTAAACAAATTTGCGCTGCGTCGCGTGAGCCGTCAGATCGAACAGCAGCAGGCGCCCGTCGGCAACCGGCCAGCCGACGACGTGGGAGGCATGCGCCGACAGATAAAGACTTTTCCTGCCACTCAGCGGATGCCGGCGCACCAGACGCTGGCGAGACGGCGGATACCGCTCGCGCTCGCCTGCAGGAAACTCGGTGAACCCAATCTGCGCCCGCGACCATAACACGTCGTGTTCCACGATCAGCGGATCGATTGCGTCCTTCGTTGAGCGCGGCAGGGCGTCGTAAGCGGCGCGCATGTCGCTGAACTCGGTTTCGCCATTGCCGAACGGGCTGGGCGGCGGCAGCGTGACGGCATGCAACAGGCCCAGCACGACGGGAACCGGCATGTAGGAAGCATCCGTATGCCAGAGCCGATTTCCCAAACCGTCCAACCGCCTGCGGTCGTCGAGGGCGCGAACGTGGTCGTCCTCGTCAAGGTTGGAGATATCGCCAATCTGCGGGATCGCCAGTCGCCGTCGGCCGGGACGAGCGGCGGAACGGCCGATCTCGAGCGGACCAAAACGCGCGGCGAAATTGCGCAGCTGCTCGTCCGTCAGATGCTGATCGCGGAATATCAGCACCGGATAGGTATCGATCGCGGCTTTGATCTGCCCGGTGGCATCATCATCCAACCGGTCCGGCAGGTCCGGAAATTCGGCCTCGGCGGCGAAGCCGCAATGCAACTCCCGCGTCCGAATAGCCATGATCGGCGCCCTCCCAAGCGCGCATCCTGCGAGCCCTCCGGCACCGGTGCAAGACTGGCATTGCCTACCGCGGTCGATCCGCCGCGATCAGCAAGAATGGCGGCCGCCGTCGCTCCTGCGACAGGAACGGGCGCTTCGCCAGCAGGGCCGCACTCTCTGCTTCCGGTTCCTCGATACGCGCCAGTGTGAGGCCCGCCTGCAGCAGCGTATTGACGTAGGTCTCCACCGTTCGGTGGTATTTGACGACATCATCAACAAACCAATGCGTGCGCCGCTCCCCCTCGTCGCGGTAACGGTCAACCGGCCAGTGCAGCGGCGAGTGATCCGCCCCGTAGTACCAATCGCTGGTTCCGTCAGCAGTATAGATGGGATGCTCGACCGAAAACGCGAACCGGCCACCGGGCGCGAGCCAATCCGCGACGCGCTCAGTGATCCTGCCGTAATCCGGAATGTAGTGCAGCGTCAGCATCGAAACGATAAGATCGAAGTGGGTGCTGGGTGGTTCGAAGTCTTCCAGCGGCGACCGGAAATATTGAATGCCGCCATCGTCGTCGCGACCGCGGGCGCTGGCCAGCATGCGTTCGGATATGTCGACGCCCGTCACTGACCGGGCACGTCGCCGTCTTGCCTCCCGAGCGAAATAGCCGAGTCCGCAGCCGAGGTCGAGGATGCTCAGGTCGACGAGCGATGCGGGCAGCAAGCGCTGGAACGCCGGCCACTCGTAGACCGCGTCGAGCCCTTCGACCGATCGAGGAATTTGCACGTAACCGGCGAAAAATGTCGGATCGTCGTAGATATTTTGCGGGCTCATGGCCGGTATCGGGTCGCGTTCATGGCGCCCGACCATAGACGTCGAACGGCTGCGCTGCCACCTCTTGCGCTTGCCCAGCCTCTGCCCCAGGTTTCGCCTGATGCAAATCAGCATGTTCCACGCCGTGGCTTCCTCTTTTCCACCGCCAGAAGGAATGGCTGTTGGCATGCTATCGGGAGGGTTGCCTGCATGACGGACGTGGCCGGTTTTCGCGAGTCACTTCACGCCGGCGCGCCGCCCGCCTCGTTGTCCTTGCCGTTGCAAGCGCTTTGGTGGGAGGCGAAAGGTGACTGGGACAAGGCGCATCAATGTGCGCAGGCAGAGCCCGGAGCGATCGGAGCCGCGGTCCACGCCTATCTGCACCGCAAGGAACCGAATCTCGCCAACGCCCGCTACTGGTATAACCGGGCCGGCCGAGTCCCGGCGACCGGAAGTCTGGAGCAGGAGTGGGAAGCACTGGCGGTCGAACTTCTGGCGCGTCAGGAATGAAGGCGCCGGGGCACAGCCTCGGCGCCGCGGCGACGACCGCACAGATCGTTGCTCAAATCGTTGTTATGCCGCCCCCTGGGTTTCTTGGCCATGACAGGTCAAGCCGGACGAACCGTCAGCCGAAGCGGTTCGTCAATACTGACGCGGTCGGCATATTGCAACCATCGCGCAACAAGCGCGACCGGCAGCACAATAAGAGGGCAGTGGTTGTCGGCGTGACGCAGCAGATAAGGCGCCCACGCGCGCCGCCGGGGCTGCACGATACCATCCCCCGGAACGACTGGGCGTCGGGATCGGGCGTTGCGATCCCCGCGGTGACATGGTGGGAACGGTCTCCGCAGGGGCAGGCGTGGCGGAGCGAGTCGGGACGTGCGCAGGGTCCCGCCGAACGGTCCCTCGCGCGCAATCGGGCTTTTACGCCCCAGGTCCGGGACGGAAGTCCTTCGACGTCCGCGCGGCCGGGATCGGCGGCACGGCGTCCGAACGGCGTCGCAGATGCGGTTGGCCGAGCGTATTTTTGAGACAGTCTTGGTGCACGCTGCGATCCAGCAAGCCCGGTGTCCCACTTCCACCAATATTTTCTACCGAGTCCAGGAGGTGCTCGCGCAGACTCCGTCCAAAAAACAATTGCTGCTCGCCGCCAGGGCGGGGAATAAACGCTTCGGTATTCAGCCGCACACGATCGTCTGCGTCTATCGAAACGATCCCATGGCCCAACAGATCGTCCAGGACGGCGCGGGGACGGACATCTGTGGTGACCGATACCACCAGCGCATCGAACGACAGCTCCGCCCTGGCTGCGCCGGGAGTACGGCGCGGCAATCTGCGCGGGCAACCATCCGCATCGGTGAATGCCGCGGTGCCGGCCCAGCGGGCGATGATTTGGCTGACCAGGGTCAGCACCACGGGGGCGCCCGCCGCGTCATCCGCGGGACCTGCACGCAGGCGTCTAATTTCCTTGCGGTGCACCCCGGTTAAAAGGCTAATACGGCTATCGGTTCGCGACTTCGGATCGATCAGGATGTCGTTGATCGCGACCTCCACGAACAAGGTGCGCAACGTGTCAGCAAGGACCGGAAAGGTCAGTCCGCTGCGCATCATCACCCTTACCAGGGGCCGCAGGAGACGACGCGCCGCCTGTAGTAGCGATACCGGCGGCAACGATCGCGCGCACTGGAATTCGGACATTGAGGGGCGGAACAATCCTTTCTCGCAGAGATATACCACAGCGTAGCGGCTGGAAACACAACAAGTTACCCAATTCGATTGACGTGGGAAATTTTCCCACGTACGGTTCGTTTGACATTTGGCGTCGCTATTAACCTTGTTTTAAGGGTTGAGGGTTACGATGAGCGACATCCGACGACTGTATGTGACAATAACATTGAGGCATCGGACATGTCTTGCGTCGCCGCCTCCGATATCCGGTCGAACCGCTCACCATCGAGCCAGGATGAGAGATCGTCCTTCGGCCAAGGGGTTGACCTGCTGGAGCGTACTGACGGTGGCGAAGGCGATGTCGCACGCGATATCGACATCCGTCAATTGCGCCACCACACCAAGAACACATTGCAGCGGATCCTTGGCCTGATCGCTGAGGCACCCGGTCTGTGCGACACGCCGGCCGGCGAAAAGATTGCCCAGGAACTGGAACACCGCATCTCGCTTTCGGCCAGCATCTCCAACGCGCTGTTCGGACTGACCAGTGCACCGGGCCCGATGGCTGAGCGGCTACGCCAGTTGGCGGGCGCCGTGGTCGACATGATGCGCGACGCTGATCAAGTCATTCGGGTTGGCGTGCTGGTGCGCGGCACCTGCCCCGCCGATTTGCGCGAAGCGGTCCTGCGCAGCGCCCATGAACTACTCGGAAATGCGGTCAAACACGGCCTGAGGGGCCGATACCACGGCCGGATCTCGTTGCGCTTGGTCACCCAGGGTGACCGCACGACCCTCACTGTCGTCGACAATGGCTGGGGTTTCAGCGGCTCACCCGGGTACGGCGAGGGTCTGGCTCTCGCCCGGGGCTTTGCCGCCCGTCACCGCGGCTCCCTGGTGTTGGACGGCGCCGACGGGACGGTGGCAACCTTGCAGTTGCGGCACTAATACTAATCACCGGCTGCGCTGGCTGACCAGTCAGCGCAGCGCCTCGGTGATACGTTGCGCCAACCGGCGGGCGACGTCGTCCTTTGCCAGGCGGGGCCAAGTCTCGATCCCGGTGGCCGAGACGAGGTGAACCGCGTTCTCCGCTCCGCCCATGATTCCGCTGTCCGGCGAGACGTCGTTGGCGATGATCCAGTCGGCGTTTTTCCGCTTCAGCTTGCTTTGCGCGTTGGCCGTGAGATCGTCGGTCTCGGCGGCGAACCCGATCACCAGCCGCGGGCGGTTCGGCCCGGCGGCGGCGATCATTGCCAGGATGTCCGGGTTCGGTACTAACGTCAGTGCCGGCGGTGCCGCGCCCGGCTGCTTTTTGATCTTGCCGGTCGATGTGCGCTCCACCCGCCAGTCGGCGACCGCGGCGGCGAAGACGGCGATGTCCGCGGGCAGCGCCGACTGGCACACGTGCATCATGTCCAGCGCGGTTTCGACATGGTGTACCGTCACGCCAGTGGGGTCAGGGACAGTCACAGGTCCGGCCACCAGCGTGACCCGAGCACCCAGGGCCGCCAACGCCGTTGCTATTGCATGACCCTGGCGGCCGGAGGAGCGGTTGGCAATGTACCGGACCGGGTCGATCGGCTCGTGGGTGGGGCCGCTGGTCACCAGCGCGTGACGTCCGGCCAGCGGACCAGAACGCGCCGTCAAAATGCCCTCGATCGCCGCCAGAATCTGCGGCGGCTCGGCGAGGCGGCCAGGGCCGAATTCGTTGCAGGCCATCGGCCCTTCGTTGGGCGGCACGAGATGCACGCCGCGCCGCGCCAAGGTGGCCATGTTGGCCTGGGTCGCTTGATGCAGCCACATCCGCACATTCATCGCCGGCGCGACAAGCACTGGCTTGTCGGTTGCCAGCAGGACTGTAGAGGCGAGATCATCGGCAAGGCCACCTGCCATCCTGGCCAGGATGTTGGCGGTCGCCGGCGCCACCACCAGCAGATCGGCCACTCGGGATAGTTGGATGTGCCCCATCTCGGACTCGTCGGTTAACGAGAAGAGGTCGGTGTAGACCTTCGCTTCGCTGAGCGCCTGCAGCGCCAGCGGGGTCACGAACTTGCCGCCGTTTTCGGTCAGCACGCACGTAACGCCACAGCCCTGTTTGCGCAGCAGCCGGATCAGTTCCAGCGCCTTGTAGGCGGCAATCCCACCGGCAATGATCAGCAGGACGCGCTTGCCATCCAGGCTCATAGCCGCCAGCCCAAGTGGATTGCGGCGATGCCCCCGGACAGGTTACGCAACTTGACCTGAGCGAGACCGGCCTGGCGCATCATGCCGGCTAGGGTTTCCTGGTCGGGAAACGTGCGGATGCTCTCCGCAAGATAGCGGTAGCTGGCCTCGTCGCCGGCGAATATGCGGCCGAGACGCGGCAAAACCTGGAACGACCACGCGTCATAAAACCGCATCAACGCGTAGACCGTGACCTTGGAGAATTCCAGGCACAGGAAGCGGCCGCCTGGCTTCAAGACGCGCCTTGCCTCCCGCAGCACAGCGGACTTGTCGGTGCAGTTGCGAAGCCCAAAGGCGATAGAGACGCGGTCGACACACCGATCCGGAAAAGGCAGTTTTTCGGCGTCGGCAACCACCAGGGCGACTTCGCTGGCGAGGCCCTGATTCAACGCGCGGTCGCGGCCGACGGACAGCATCGAGCGATTGATATCGGATAGAAACACCGGTCCGCCGCCGCGTTTCAACCAGCCGAAACTGATGTCGCCGGTGCCCCCGGCAAGGTCCAGCAACGTATGGGTTGGACGCGGTTGCAGATCCGTGACGAAAATCTGTTTCCAGACGCGGTGGACGCCCAGTGACATCAGGTCGTTCATTAGATCATAGCGCGGCGCCACACTGTCGAAAACCGCACGAACCATGCCGGCTTTCTCCGCGGGGTCCACCCGGCGGAAGCCAAAATCGGCCGTCGCTGCGGGATTGTCGCTCATAGCTTCTCTCTATAGCCTGATAACGACCTATGCCGGAACTCCCCGAAGTCGAAACCGTCATGCGAGGTCTGCAGCGCCGGCTGGAGGGGCGGATCCTGTTGCGCGCCGTGGCCCGGCGACCGGACATGCGCTGGCCCCTTCCCGCGGCTTTGGTTGACCGGCTGATCGGCGCTCGGGTGGCCGGTTTCCGCCGCAGAGGAAAGTATATCCTGATGCGGCTGGACAGCGGCTGGTCGGTGCTGATCCACCTCGGCATGTCCGGGCGCATGGTAGTCGAGCCGGTTGGCCGCAACGACCTCACTCTGCACGAGCATATTGAGTTGGAAACCGATGACGGCTGGAGGATCGGGTTTGTCGATCCGCGCCGCTTCGGATCGGTCGATCTGGTTGAAACGGACCGAGAAGACTCGCATCGTTTGCTTTTGGAATTGGGACCGGAGCCGCTGGAGGGTGAATTCTCGGTGGCCGTACTGGATGCGGCCCTGGCCGGCAAGCGGACGCCGATCAAGGCGGCTCTGCTGGATCAGAAGATTGTTGCCGGGCTCGGCAACATTTATGTCAGCGAGGCATTGTTCAGAGCTGCGATCTCGCCACAGCGGCTGGCGACCAGCGTCCCAGGGGCCCGCTCCAAGCGACTGGTGCCAGCGATCAAGCAGACGCTGATCGAGGCGATCGCCGCCGGCGGGTCTTCGTTGCGCGATTACGTCCAACCGGACGGCGCGCTGGGAGACTTCCAACATGTCTGGAAAGTTTATGGCCGCGAGGGTGAGCCCTGCCAGATCTGCCCAGGAGCGCCAACTTGCCGCGGCGTCCGGCGGATCGTGCAATCCGGCCGCAGCACGTTCTACTGTCCACGCACCCAGCGATAGGGGGTCGGCGGCAAACGAGCGCGCGGCGTCGAGCGGACCGACGCCAGCAGGGGCCTGGGTCCGTCTTATGCCAGTGCGCCGCCGGACAGGTCGGCGGCCTTACGCTGCAGGCTTGCGAGCAGGGCCTCGCCACCGCCGTTGGACAGAAGGTGGCGGAAGTCTGACCGCTGCACTGCGACGCGGCTGATCGAACCCGCCGCGAGCACGTCAACGATCTTCCAGCCAACGGACGTCTGCTTCATCACATAGTCAAGCTCCGTCGCGTCACCTTTGAGCGGTACGATGCGACTGCTTACGATAACCCGACCAGCGTCAAGATTGCGAGCATCCGGCGCGACGTTAAGGGTCTGCCCCGCGTAGCTGTTGAAGTTGGCGACGTAACTGGCGACCGTGTAACGTCTGAATGCGCCGAGCAGGCGGGACTGCTGATCTGACGAAAGCGTTACCCATCCCGAGCCGACGGAAACCGCCAACACCGCCGGAAGGTCGAACGCCTGATCAACCGCCGGCGCCAGCATCTGGAAACGCTGGCTGAAGTCGGTTCGCTCGCCCGACTTCATTACAGCCAGTAAGGCGGCGTTGAACTGCTTGATCGTGGCCGTCGGCTCGGCGAGTGCGGATTCGGCACTCGCGGGACGCCCTAGCGGCGCCATAGCGACCATCGCTAACCCAAGCAGCGATCGCCTGCTCAAACCGTGGGCCGGGGTTGCGATCCTTTGCGCGACCGCGGTTGTTCCGGCAAACATGACAACTCCCCTTATTGCTGGCCGAAGTTTCGACCCCTGATCGTCATCTCGTATTGAATATACTGGCCGCTATTGTACTCGCGCACCGTAGATCCGTAACATCGCGGGCTTAAATAGGGGGAGCCTCGATGATTTTAACCTGTCATTGGCGCATTGGATCTATGCGCCAGAAAGTTAAGCGGCACCACGGTGGACGCAGCAGCATACTCCGAACTGGCCTACCCCTGTGCGGACCGTGCGGCTTTGGTATGATCCCATGGATTCGCCGGCCAGGGAACATCCGCCGGGTCCAGGAGAAGTGTATCATGGCTTATGAGAACATCATCGTTGAAACACGGGGCCGCGTCGGCCTGATCCGCCTGAACCGGCCGGCGGCGCTCAACGCGCTGTGCGATGCGCTGGTAAAGGAACTCGGCGAGCAGTTGCTGGCGTTCGACGTGGACAAGGGGATTGGCGCGATCGTCATCACTGGCAACGAACGCGCCTTCGCCGCCGGCGCCGACATCAAGGAGATGCGGGACCGCACCAATCCCGCGGCGATGGTGGAGGACTTCATCGGCGCCGGCTGGGAAACTGTCCTGCGGGTGAAGAAGCCGGTAATCGCGGCGGTAGCTGGCTTCGCGCTTGGGGGCGGCTGCGAGCTGGCGATGATGTGCGACATGATCATTGCCGCCGACACGGCGAAGTTTGGACAGCCCGAGATCAACCTCGGCGTTATACCAGGCGCCGGCGGCACTCAGCGGCTGACCCGGGCGGTCGGCAAATCCAAGGCGATGGACATGATACTCACCGCTCGCATGATGGACGCCACCGAAGCGGAGCGCGCTAACCTCGTGTCACGCGTGTTTCCCGCAACCGAGCTGCTACCGGAAGTTATGAAGATCGCGGAGCGTATTGCCAGCCTTTCGCCGGTCGCGGTGCAGTTTGCCAAACAGTCAGTGAACCGGGCTTTCGAGACCTCGCTGATTGAGGGTGTGCGGCATGAGAGGGCGCTCTTCCTTTCGTTATTTGGAACACCGGACCAGAAAGAGGGAATGGCAGCGTTCGTGGAAAAGCGGCAGCCCTCGTTCCAATTCGGCTGACGGCAGTCATACGTCAACGCCACGCCTCTGCGGCGCCAGTAAGTGTCTATAATTCGATATAAATCTGATTTTACGTTCTTTTTACGTCTCATTACCGGGATATCTCTCGCTTAATACCAGCGGGCGTCGTAACACTCTGTCATGGAGAAAACTCGCCCAACATTGGTTCGGGCCGCTCGCCGGCCCGAACTTGCGCATCGCGAACCCGCGTCGGATCTCAATCTGCTGTTGGTCAGCCGCAGTCTGGCCTGGTCGAAAGCAGTGCTCGGTGCCACCCGGACCCTCGGCCGTGTCGATATTCTGACCGGGGGCGCGCGCGACGCGGTTGCCCGGCTGGCTGGAACTGCTTCGCACTACTCTCATCTCCTGGTAGACCGGAACGATGCGGACGGCCTGCTCAATGAATTGGCGGATCTCGCCACGGAAATCGTTTCCCCCGACACGGATATGCTTGTTCTGGGTGCTGCGGACCATAGCAAACCGCAATTTCGTTTCATATCGGCCGCGACGCCACGGTCTGTATTTGAGGCCTTGATGGCAACAACTCCAAGGCGCGGGCGGCTGGCGATGGACGTGGCCGAACTGCGCACAGCGTTGACGAGCACAATGATCGAAACCCGCTATCAGCCGATCGTGCGCGTCTCCGATCGGCGCCCGGTGGGGCTAGAGGCTCTGGTTCGCCTCAATCATCCTAAAAAGGGGACGATCCCGCCAGATTCCTTCGTACCCCAGATCGAGCACGCCGGCCTGGCCGCCGAACTGACCGGCGTCGTGTCTGCGCGGGCGTTCGCCGACCTTGCCGGTCCGCTGTTGGCGGGGCTGAAGCTACGGATGTCGGTCAATTTCCCGCTTGATGTCCTGCTGATGCCATCGGCGCTGGAAAGGCTGGAAGCGCAACGTGAGATTGCCGCTCTGCCCGCGGACCGGATCATCGTCGAGTTGACTGAAAGCCGCCCGGCCGAAGATATCTCGCGTCTGCGCCGATCACTGGAGCATCTTCGCCAGTTGGGCTACGGCGTCGCGATCGATGATGTCGGGCCGGCAGTGCCGCATCTCGAACCACTGCTGGATTTGCCGTTCACCAGCCTGAAGCTGGACAAATATCTGGTACAGCGGGTCGCCAAATCGGCGGAGGCGCGCGCCATCCTGGCCACAACCATCGTCCAGGCAAAAACCTCCGGCTTCAAGGTGACCGCCGAGGGCGTGGAAACCGAGGAGATCTGGGACCATATGGCGGCGCTCGGCGTTGATGAGATGCAAGGCTTCCTGGCGGCGCGGCCGTTGTCTGTCGCAGCAGTCCCTGTATGGTGGGAAGCGTGGGTCGGAAAGGCTGCGGCGGGCGCCTAATCGCTTGGGGCGTGCATTTCTCTGAACAATGTTTATAACGGCCGGTTATGGACTCGATACTTGCCATCAAATCCGAGCGCAAACCCCGCGGACAGGGCGCATCCCGCCACGGCGAAATCCTGGATGCGGCTAAGCGCCTGTTCCTGACCGACGGGTTTGAACGTACGACAATTCGCAAGATCGCGGCCGCGGTGGGCGTGTCCTCGGCGGCGCTTTACCTGTATTTTCCGGACAAGGATGCGATCCTGCGCGCGATCGCCGAGTCGACGTTCGAAGCCCTGCTTTCTCGCCTGCAGGCGTCGCAGCTTCAGGCGGGCAATGACCTGGACCGGTTCCGCACCGGGTTGCGGGCCTACATCGCTTTCGGCCTGGCGCATCCGGACGAGTATCGTCTGACCTTCCTCGCCAAGATGATGGCATCCTCCGGACCCGGCCGGCCAAACGGCCCCTGCGATGACGTGCCCGCCGCCGACCGGTCCTTCGACATCTTGGTGACCAGTATTGGACGGCTGACCCAGGCAGGTATCTTCCGGTCCGCCGATCCGGTGCTGACCGCCGAGGCGGTGTGGGCCAGCATTCATGGCATCACCGCGCTGCTGCTCGATCAACGCGACCACTTGGAGTCCGAGACCGACGCCCTCATCGAGGCGGTCATTGACATTGCCGTGCGCGGGCTCTCGTCGGCAACATAAACATTGATAAGTGAACATTGGTGAGTTAGCGTCGGCCTCCGTTTTGGAGGTCCGCCATGCTTCGCGAAGCCGTGTGTTTGCTTGTGCTGCTGCCCCTGGCCGCCCGAGCCGACGAGCGATGGCGACCCGTGCGGGTCCAGACGGTTCAGTTCGCGCCAGAGCGGATGGCGGTGACTTATCCCGGTACTGTGCAGGCCCGCGTGCAGGTCAGCCTGGGCTTTCGCGTCGGTGGCAAGGTGACCGAAAGGCTGGTCGATATCG
>DASYBP010000443.1:0-5716 GCA_036500715.1 Rhodopila sp. | reverse complement strand
CTATGTATGGCGAGCGGAGCGGCGGCCCGATGAGCCGGCGTGGCGCGGCCGGACCGTAATGGTCACCGGTCCGGGAGCGCAGTCCGTTCCGGGGTGGCGGAATCGTCCATCACCCGTGGGGCTCAGACCCGCGACGCCGCCGCGGTAATCCAGGGGCCGGGCGGCGGCGTGAGCTGTGGGTTGCTCGGACCGTGAACCGGGGCCGTTCCGATCAGCCGAGGTTCCTGGCGAAGAAGTCCACCGTCCGCTGTTGCGCGAGGTCGTAATCGGGCTTGCTGTAACTACCACGCTCGTTGCATCCGAACCCATGCTGTGCGCCCGGGTAAATATAAATTTCCGCCTTGGGCTGTGCGGCACGTACCGCGTCGACGTCGGTCATCGGGATGGATGCGTCCTTTTCGCCAAAATGCATCTGCACCGGACAGCGGGGAGTTTCGGCTTTCGTCCCTGGAATTCCGCCGCCATACCAGCAGGATGACGCGGCGAATTTGCTGGTGCGCGTCGCCCCCCACCAGGCGACGGTGCCTCCGAAGCAATAGCCGACAATGCCCAGTTTCTTGCCGGACAGATGGTCCGCGGCGGCCTCGATATCCTTCATCACGTCGGCATCGGAGAGTTTCATGCGAATCTCCCGGCCCTTGTCGATATCGGCCTGGGTGTAGCCGAGTTCCACGTCCCGCTGGGCGCGGTCGAACACCGCCGGGGCAACCACCGCGTAGCCCAGCGCGGCGAAGCGATCGGCCATATCGCGGATGTGGTGGTTGACGCCGAAAATCTCCTGGACCACGACGATCCCCTTGGTGGCATTCGCCGGACCGGCGACATAGGCCGACAAGCCGAAGCCGTCAGCGGCCTTCAATTGAATTGTCTCGCCCATCTATTCCTCCCGTGAAATGTGGTGTTCCGGGACAGAATGGCGAGATTGCCCAATCCGTCAACCGCGGCGGATGGCCAGCGGGCTGGTCAGGCCACGGTCTGATAGTCGCTCGCTTATGGCAACTAGTCGCTCGCTTATGGCAACAGGACAGTGCTGCCGGTGGTCTTTCTTGCTTCAAGCGCGGTATGCGCGGCGGCGGCGTCCTTCAGGCTGAAGGTCTGATTGACCTGGATCTTCACCGCGCCACTGCCCACGACGTCGAACAGGTCGGCAGCCACTCGCTCCAGATCGCTGCGCTTGGCGGTGTAGGTCACAAGGGTCGGCCGCGTCAGATACAAACTGCCCTTGGCCGCCAGCAAGCCAAGTTCCACGGGCGGCACAGGACCTGAGGCGCTGCCGTAACACGCCAACAGCCCCAGCGGCGCGAGGCAATCGATGCTGGCGCTGAATGTGTCCTTGCCCACGCTGTCATAGACTACCGGTACCATCGCCCCGCCGGTGATGCGTTTGACCTCGGCGGACAACGTGGCGTGTCCGACCACGGCGTGCGCCGCACCATGGGCGCGGGCCAGTGCCGCCTTTTCCTGGTTGGAGACCACCCCGATCACCGTTGCGCCGAGATGTTTCGCCCACTGGCACATGATCAGGCCAACCCCGCCAGCCGCGGCATGCACGACGATCGTCTCGCCGGGCTTCACGACATGGGTCCGGCGCAACAGGTACTGCGCTGTCATGCCTTGCAGCATCATTGCGGCAGCGGTCTGGAAACTGATGGTGTCCGGCAGCTTCACCAGCCGGTCGGCGGCAATCACCCGTTCCGTGGCGTAGCCGCCGAGCGCGCCGGCGTACGCCACACGGTCACCGGCGGCGACCGTGGTGACATTGGCGCCGGTTGCGATCACGGTACCGGCGCCCTCCTGGCCGATGATCAATGGCATGTTCGGCGCTTTGTAAAGGCCGGAGCGAAAGTAGACGTCGATGAAGTTGAGGCCGACCGCTTCCTGCCTGATCAGCGCCTCGCCGGGGCCCGGATCGGGGGTCGGGACGTCCTCCCATACCATGACCTCTGGGCCACCGTTGGCGTGGATGCGGATCGCCTTTGTCATGTCATCGCTCCTGGGACAGATGTTCACGGCAAGGTTAGGTCTGGATTTTCCAGCGCCAACAACCAACGTTTCGTTGATAATCCGTCACCGCCGGAATAGCCGCCGATGTGGGTTGTCGCGACAACCCGGTGGCACGGGATGATCAGCGGGATCGGGTTTCGCCCGTTGGCCTGCCCAACGGACCGGGCGCTTCCCCCGGCCTTGGCGGCGATGTCGAGGTAGCTGCGCGTCTCACCGTATGGGATCTCACAGAGCGCCCGCCAGACCTGGCGACGGTAGGCTGTTCCGCTGGGGGCGAGAGGCAGATCGAACACGGTAAGCGCGCCATCGAAATAGGCCTCAAGCTGCTCGCGCGCGTGCTGCAGCGTCGGCGACGGCGTCTGGTCGGGCACCCAGCCCCAGTCGAGCGAAACGATCGCCCCGTTTTCCTCGAAGATGGTGATGTCCCCAACCGGTGTATGAAGCGAAAGCTGAGACATTGGCGACGTCCAGGCTGCCAGGGGGATGCGAAACCGGCCAATGCAACCTGTCAAGAGCGGCCGTCAGGATCGATTGGCGCCCGGAACCCACAGAACGTCGGCGTCGGCATTTTCGTTGAGCCGGCGGGCGAGAACGAAAAGATGGTCCGACAACCGGTTGAGATAGCGGCGGACAACGGGATTGACATCATCGACCGCGACCACCGCTCGTTCGGCTCTTCGGGCCAGGACTCGCGCCATATGCGCGAAGGCTGCCGCGTCGGTGCCGGCGGGTAGGATAAAGCTTCTCAACGCAGGGAGCGTTTCGTTCATGGCGTCGACCTCGGCCTCGACGCGGCACACGGCGGCATCGGTCAGGCGCAGGCGGTCGCCGTCGCGTCCGGGGACGCACAGATCGGCGCCGAGATCGAACAGATCGTTCTGTATCCTGGCCAGCATTGCATCCTCGGTCAGGCGACCTCGGGTATGGATCCGCAGCACGCCAATGCTGGCATTCGCCTCATCAACGGCGCCGATGGCCTCGAGTCGCGGATCGGTCTTCGACACGCGCGAGCCATCGCCCAGCGACGTTTCCCCGTTATCACCACCCCGTGTGGTCACTCGATCGATGCGTACCATGCGGCAACTCCTTAGAGGGCGTCGAAGATAATGCGGAACGGCATATCGAACGGGACGGCGCGACCGGCCTGCATCGCCGGGTGGAAGTGCCATTTCCGCACCGCGGAGACCGCTGCCTGATCCAGCACGCTTACGCCGGAGCTTTCCACCACGTCCACCCCGGTGGCGAGGCCGGCTGCCGAGACATGGATCAGGACGAGGACCGCGCCCTGCTGACCGCGCGCGGCTGCCTCTCGTGGATAGATCGGCGGCCGGTTCCTGAACCGGTCGTCCGGCATCGCTGGCAGGACTCGGCCGCCCAACACGACCGCGTTTGATTCACTTTCCGTGCCGGCGAGGTCAAAGACTGGTGCCTTCTGCGACTGTGGCGGCGCTTGCGGTGCGGCGGTCGACTGGTCCGCCGTACTGGTGGCTTCCGGGGTTGCCTTCGTCGGTCTGGGCGGCGGTTCGTCCCCCTCAGCCACCGGAGGCGGTGCGATTTCGGGCGGGGTGGCGGGAACGTTCGTATCCTCTTGTTTCGACGTGTCAGCTTGCGGCTGTGGTGCCGCGGGTAGGCTTTGCTGCGGCTGATCCGGCTGGCTGAGCTTGGCGCCCTGTTGCTCCACCTTCAGCAACTCAACCGCGCCTTGTGCTTGCGGCTTGGGCTCCCGCGGGAGCGCGCGCGGCAGGAACACCACCATGAACGCGGCCGTGAGATGGGCGGCGATCGATAGGGCGAGTGCCAGCAGCAACAGCCGACGACGGGGCAAAATCGCCGGTCTGCCACGCAACCGTCGGCCGTCGAGGGCCGGTCCTGAAATCGTGTCTTGTCCCGCCATACGACGCTGCCGTCTGGCTCCGCGTTGCTGTGCCTAGTATCGCGCATCAGAGAAGCGCGATACGTCGGACTTTGTTTGAAGTGGCCGATTCACGCGGCAATCGTGATCGCTTTCGCGACTCACGCCTGACCGCGATCGGACACTAGTGTTTATTACTCGATGCGAAGCGGTTTCGCAGCGCTTGCAAGCGGGCTAGCATCCCGCATCAGAAGCGCGATACGTCGCACTTTGTTTGAAGTGGCTGATTCAGGCGGGAATCGTGATCGAAAGTCCGTCGGAATGTGGACAAGCCGCGTCACGGAGTTTCGAATCGATCAGGACACTAGCCAAGCATTGTTTTCTAGTGTGTTTTATGGTTCTGAAGTCCGCGCCACGCCGCCGGCGTACTGTTCGCACAACGGAGATGATCCACAGTATGGCGGACTTCGGAGCCACCACACGAGCATGCTCGCCAAGATGGAAACGCCCCCGAAGGACATTTGTGATGCATTGGCGCGCATGCAGTTGCTGGACGGCGCGTGGCCAACGGGTGAGCGGCTGACAGGCGGCGTGTCTTCCGACATCTGGCGGATCGACCTTCCCGCGGGGCCGATCTGCATCAAACGGGCGCTGCCACGGCTGAGGGTCAGCGCGGACTGGCAGGCGCCGGTGGAGCGCAGCCTGTACGAAGCGCGCTGGATGCGGGCTGCCACCCGAGCGGTGCCGGGTGCGGCGCCGTCGCTGCTGCGTCAGGACGCGGTCACGGGCACGCTGGCAATGGCGTATCTGCCGCCGGCGCGGTATCCGCTTTGGAAAACGCAGCTGCGCGACGGTGTGGTTGATCGCGAATTCGCCGCGTCGGTCGCGGTTGTGCTGGGCCGGATTCATGCCGCGACCGCCGCCGAACCGGAACAGGCCCGGGATTTCCCAACGGATCGGATTTTCTTCGATATCCGGCTGGAACCATATCTGGCGCATACCGGGCGGGCGCATCCAGATCTCGCGGAGCGGATGCTGGCGCTGATGGAGACGACGCAACGCAACAGGCATGCGCTGGTGCACGGGGACGTCAGTCCGAAGAACATCCTGTGCGGCCCTAAGGGCCCGGTGTTCCTGGATGCGGAATGCGCCTGGTGGGGCGATCCTGCGTTTGACCTGGCGTTTTGTCTGAACCATCTGATGCTTAAATGCCTGTGGGTGCCGGCTGCACGCGCTGCGCTGCTGGAAAGTTTTACCGCCATGACGGCAAGCTATCTGCCACTGGTGACCTGGGAACCGGTGGAGGCGTTGGAAAAGCGGGCGGCGCGGCTTTTGCCGGGGCTGTTGCTGGCCCGCGTGGATGGGAAATCACCCGTCGAGTACATTACCGAGGACGCTCAGCGCGATTTGGTGCGCGTCGCGGCGCGCCGTTTGCTGGTTGATCCGCCCGACCGGCTTCCCGCCGTGGCTCAGGCCTGGAAAGAGGAAATCGCCGCATGACCGATACCGCCATCGCCTATGTTCATGCCCGCCGGGTTTGGGACAGCCGGGGACGTCCGACGGTTGAGGCCGATGTGCTGCTGGAGGGCGGTGCGGTCGGACGCGCCATCGCGCCTGCCGGCGCGTCCACCGGCTCCGGCGAGGCACTGGACCTGCGTGACGGCGGTGCGGCGTTCGGCGGCTACAACGTCACCAAGGCTGTCGCCAACGTGAACACGCTGATCGCCCACGCGGTGGTCGGATTGGACGCGACAGATCAGGAAGCGCTCGATGAACGCATGATCGAATTGGACGGTACGCGCCACAAGACCCGATTGGGCGCCAACGCCTTGTTGGCGGTGTCGATGGCCGCGGCTCACG
>DASYBP010000442.1:0-4262 GCA_036500715.1 Rhodopila sp. | reverse complement strand
CACCTTTTGGGCGTGTAAAGATCTGTGAATCTCGTAGGGCACAGGGGCTAACATTCGCGTGTGTCCGATGCGCCTCATGATCAGCCGCATCAACCAGTACGGACCCGCAGGGAAATCGGTTACATCCCCGATGGGTTTCGGCGATATATTTGCCTCGGCCGAACTCCCTCTTTCATTCCGCGCTTCCAAAGCGCGTAACCCTCGGGGTTTCCGGCGCGAATTACAGGAGCCGTGCTTGATCGCCGAAGAAGGCCAATATCGCGCCTGGATGATCGCGGCGCAGGCAGGCGATGGCGCCGCCTACCACAGACTGCTGACTGCGCTGGGCGGCCATCTCAGGGCCTATTACATGCGCCGGGTCGGGGCCGCCGATGCCGAGGATCTGGTGCAGGAGACGTTGATCGCGATGCATACCCGCCGTGCCACGTATGACGCCAGCCAGCCCTTCACGGCGTGGGTCTATGGCATCGCGCGTTACAAGCTGATCGACGAATATCGCCGCAGCAGGCGGCGTGCGAGCGTACCCTTGGACGAAGCGCCGGAATTGTTCGCCCGCGATGAAGTCGAATCCGCCGGCGCCAAGCGCGATGTGGAAAAGCTGCTGGCCACCTTGCCCAGGGCGCGCGCCGATCTGGTGCGTGCCTCCAAGCTGGAGGGGGTTTCGACCGAGGAACTGTCCGCCAAGACTGGCCTGTCAGAATCCGCCGTGAAAGTGAATGTGCATCGCGCCCTCAAGAGTATGCAGCGCAAGATCGAAGGGGGCGGCGATGAAAACCGATAACCTCGTCGCGCTTCTGGCACAGGATCTGGCGCCGGTACGTCCCCTGTTCGTGCTGCGGACCTTGATGCTCGGTCTCATTGGCGGCATTGCGGTGTCGGCCATGATCATGTTGGCGTGGCTGGGTCCGCGCCCTGATATGCACCAAGCCGCGATGACCGCGCCCTTCTGGATCAAATTCGCCTACACGCTGGTACTGACGATTGTGGGCTTCCGGGTGGTAGAGCGGCAGGCGCGCGCGGGTAGTAAAGCAGTCGCGGCGCTATGGCTGGGCGTGCTGGCCGTGGTCGCGATGATTGGTTTGGCGTTGGTGCAGCTGGTGCCGCCGGATGCGCCGCGTCACGCACTGATCATGGGCCGTTCGGCCAACGTCTGCGCCCGCAACATTTTCGTGCTGTCCTTGCCGATCTTCTTGGGACTGTTGTGGGCGATGCGGCAATTGGCGCCAACCCGGCCGATCCTGGCGGGTGTCTGCGCGGGGCTGCTGGCGGGAGCCGCGGGTGCCTCGATTTATGCGTTCCACTGCAATGAGAGCGCCGCCCCGTTCGTGGCGATCTGGTACACGCTGGGCATCGCGGCGGCGGGACTATTGGGGGCCGCAACGGGACGCTGGGTACTGCGCTGGTAGCCCATGACGCAGCAAAATGGCCGGAGCGCGAACACCCCGGCCAGTTCGACATATTCCAAATAGGCGAGATTTAGTGCGGTTGGTCGTTCGACATTGAATCGTTGGACATCGAACCGTTCGACATCGATCCGTTAGACATCGCGCCTTTCTTCTTGTGCTTCGCGGCCATTTTGCCGCCGGCCATTTTGCTGTTGCCCATTTTGCTGTCGGACATTTTGCCGTCGGACATTTTGTCGGACATGGAGCCGTTCGACATGGAGCCGTTGGACATCGAACTGTTGGACCATCGCGCCACTGCTCTGTGCCTGGGCGAAAGCGGCGCCGCCCAGCGAGGCGGTGAGGAACAAAGTGAGGGTGGCTATCGTTAGGGGACGTTTTATGAAAATTCTCCTTGGGAGTGGCCCGTTGCCCGGGCCATGGCACTTCACTGCGGTGAAATTTCTTTCGAAAGCTGCGTCGGTGCGTCAGATGATGTCGGTTCGCCGCGCGCCGCCGCCAGGATGGCGCCGCCGGATCGCGCCTGCAGCAAAACCGCGATGCGCCATGGATTGTTCGGGTCCGCAGGAATGCGATACGTCGCGGGACTGCCGTTCCACGTACCAAGCTCCACCAGCGCCTTGACGACATTTTTATGCGGCAAGGTCCGGCCACCATTCTCGCCGCGCGCGATCGGCACCTGCACGATGTTGGGATCGTAGCGCACCAACCAGACATCAGCGGTTTCGGCGCTCGTGCCTTTTCCAACCGCGACCGTGTCGCCCGCGACGCGCAGATCGGGACCGCGATCATCGGCATGGCGGGCGATCAACGCTTCCAGTTCCGCGCGGTTGGCGCCAACCACATCGGCGCGGCCATTGACCACCACTTCCGGGGTGAAGACTTCCTTGCGATGGAACGCGTGGGCATAATCCCATTGCCGCGCGGTATATTGCGGCGAGGCGAAGGTGTCCTTCCAGCCCAGCTGATCCCAATACGTGACGCCGAAACTTAAGGTGAGAAGATCGGGACGGCCACTCAACGCCATCACATTGGCGTTGGCGGGCGGGCAATCCGAACAGCCCTGGCTCTGGAACAGTTCGACGACCGTGGGGTGGGCCGCGTCGGCTGCCATCGCCGGAGGGGCAAGCATGGCAAACCCGACAATCGCACTGGCGCCTATCGTATTCGGTTTCATCCGCTGGGCTTCCCGTCCCGATCTCCCAACGTCATTCGCGCGCTATGGAATTCGGTTACGCGCCACGGGTGCGGAATTAGTCGGCGGATTCAAATCCCGGCGTACCATTCGTAGCCGCGGTCTTCCCAATAACCGCCGCGCCCGCCCGCGATATGGGCGAAACTGTCGGTGAGTTCGATGCGCTGGAGATACATGGCGCGCTGAGCGTGCCGCACGGCGCCATTACGGCTCAGGGTCGAGCGCCAATTGGGCTATAAACACGTTCCAACGCGGCGAAAGAAGGATTGTCGGCCCGGGTTATCCTTGAATGGGCCGCGCCTCGACTGTTATAACATAACAAATGTCAAAGCTGATATCACTGGCAGTCGCCGCAGAGGCCCCGGACCTCGATCACGGAGCGGTCGATCTGGAAGCCCGTGCCTTTCGCCCATTGCCCCAGGCGGCGGCCGAGCGACGGGTCGGAGAATTCCTCCGCGGTGCCGCAGGAATCGCAGATCGAGAACATCGCGGACGCACCGTGATGCGGACGGGCGCAGGCCACGAAGGCATTGAGGGAATCCAGACGGTGCACACGGCCGTCCTCGATCAGCCGGCCAAGTGCGCGATAGACCGTGGGCGGCGCGGACACGCCTTGCGGCCGCAGTTTGTCGAGAATCTCATAGGCCGTGAGCGGTTTGTCGGTCTTGCGAAACGCCGTCATCACCAGCTCCGGGTTGGTGACGGCGCGCTTGCGGAGGGTGGCCCGTTTCATGCTGCCTCAAGAAGAGGAAACCGCGGAGACATGTATACGTCGTTCTGCGCCGGCAAACCAGTGTACATTATAACACCCGCGCCGCTAGCCTGTTTGCAGTTGCTCAACCTCTACGACTTGGTCGACCGCATCGAGGACACGCCTGTCGTGGCTGGCGATGAGCAGTGCCGCACCCTCGGATATTGCGGATGTCTTCAGCAGATCCAGCAGCGCCGCCGCGTTGCCATCGTCCAGCGCACTTGTCGGTTCGTCCGCCAGCACGACCAATGGCCGGTTGAACAGAGCGCGCGCCACGGCAACGCGTTGGGCCTGGCCATGGCTGATCCGGTCTGCCCTGCTCTTTGCGATATCGGCGATGCCGAGCTTGTCCAGAAGGGTACGCAGGCGTTCGCGCTCATCGAATGCCCGGTCGTCCACGCAGGCGGCAACGCGGCTGTCGATCCAGCGGCTGGCGCAGCGCGCCGGCAACCGGACATTTGCCGCGACAGTCAGTGCGTCGATCAGATAAAAGGACTGGAATACCAATCCAATGCAATGACTGCGGAATTGATCGCGGGTCGCAGTTGGCAATGTCCACGGATCGACGCCATTGATGGTGACCGTGCCGTTTGCCGGCGCCCGTATTCCGGCCATCGCCATCAATGCGGTCGTCTTGCCGGATCCTGAGCCACCGACCAGCGCGACGGCTTCTCCTGCGGCAATCTGGAAGTCCGGTATGTGCGCGATGGGCGTGTTGTTGCGATCGAGCGTGAGGTCGCGCACCGTCATCACCGGGGCGAGTGCGTGGGACGCTGGTTCTTCTGTAGCCATGGTAACGGTGTCGCTCATTGCGCCCCCGCAGGTTTAACTCAGATGCGGCGCGGCGTCCCTCCCGGCGACGCCAGATTTGGCGGCAACCGGCGAACTCCGCTGAATGCTATAGAGTAACATA
>DASYBP010000441.1:0-9668 GCA_036500715.1 Rhodopila sp. | reverse complement strand
GAACTGGCTCATGACGGCCCGTCATCGCTGCAAAAGGCGACAGAATCCCTGGCCGCCAAGCTGAAGCAAAACCCCACCGACGCTAACGGCTGGCTGCTCTATGGCCGCAGTCTGGCAATGCTGAATGAGTGGGACCAAGCCGAGGACGCTTACCGCCACGCCATGGAACTCGGTCAGACCAGCCCAGATGTCGCCGCCGACCACGCCGAGGTCATGGTGATGCAAGCCGGCGGCACGGTTACTCCAGCGGCCGAGACGGCTTTGCGGCAAGTATTGAAGGCCGACCCTGGCAACGGTCTCGCGCGGTATTATCTGGCGGTGGCTGCACTGCAGGCTGGTCAGCCGCGCCAGGCGATCGAGGGCTTCCAGGGATTGCTGGCCGAAATGCCGGCTGATTCGCCGTTGCGTGCCCAGCTTGGGCAAAGGGTCGCCGAGGCAGCCCACGCCGCCGGCATCCCAGTGCCAGCTCTGGCCCAGGGTACCGCGCCCGATAAGGGACCTGGACCGGATGCCGACGCCACGGCAGCGGCTGAAAAAATGCCGGACGAGCAGCGCCACGCGATGATCAGCGGCATGGTCGCGAAGCTGGCGGCGGAACAGGCGGCCAATCCCGGCAACCTGGACGGGTGGCTGCGCCTCGGCCGCGCTTACGCCGTGCTGCGCGAGACGGACAAGGCCGCCGGCGCGTTTGACCAGGCCGCGAAGCTGCGCCCGGGCGACACCTCGATTCAGTTGCAGGAAGCGCGCGCGCTGCTGATCGATCATGCCCCCGCCGACAAGCTGCCGCCGCGTGTGATTGAGTTGCTGAAACAGGTAGAGGTTGCCGATCCCGACGAACCGATGGTGCTATGGTATCTCGGCGTGGCCGCGGCGCAGGAGAGGCGGACCGAGGAGGCGCGCGCCTATTGGCGCAGATTACTAACCAAGATCCCGGGGGGCAGCGAGGACGCCAGGATGATCCAGTCGGCGATCGACGTGCTGGCGAAACACTGAAGCTGGCAGGCTGGGTATTATTGCTGGGTATTATTGCGGGCTACTGCAACGATGGCAAATATCGATACCGATTACTGGAGGCGCCGCAAGCCCATCATTTTGCTGGCGCTTGCGGTCGATAGCGGGGCGCATCTTCGAGCGCCCGGTCAGGCGGCGGAGCGGGAGAGCTCCGGAACTCTGCGCATGAGCGAGCCGTGGCCCACGCCGGCGTGCCCGATCTCGGTCGCGGCGGCATGAAAGTACTTGGCGATGTAGACGCGGACCGCGCTCGTACGGCCCCCCACGTGCCCGGCCGCTTCGATCTGACGCACCAAGGTGCTCATATCCTGCGCTTCGCGCTCGCAGACTTCGCTCAGCATGTCCCAGAGTTCGGGTTCCAGCCGCATGCTGGTCCGTCCGCGCTCCGCGACGACGTTACGGTTGACTAGGCGACTAACTGTCATGGGCACCTCCTATTTGCCAGCCCATAGAAAACCAGGAAGTTATTAAGAGAAGGTTGATAAATCAGAAAAAAGCGATTCTTTTTGGCGCCGGAGGCTCGTGGACCCGCAGCGCCGGGCCGCCAGCCTCCCATGCGCTGGCGCAACCTGAGGAAACCGCGGGAAACCCCACTATCGTCCGGCATCGCCAACGAAACGGCCAAACGCTGCCGAGGGTCCAACCCTCATCGGGCACGCAACGGCTTTCCAGCGGTGACCGGCGTGGTGATTCAGACCGGCAGCGGCGCCGCTTTCATCCGCTCCATGCTGAACCGGCTGCTGACATTGCGAAGCGGCACCGCGCCGATCAGCTTGCGGTAGAACTGGTCATAGGACGCAATATCGGCGACCACGACGTGCAGCAGGTAGTCGACGTCGCCGCTCATCCGCCACGCATCAACGATCTCCGGAAAATCGCGAATCACCTCGGCAAAGCGGGCGAGCCACTCGCTAGAGTGGTCGGCGGTCTCGACAGCCACGAAGACCGACACCGGCAGGCCCACCTTGTCGGCGTCCAGAACCGCGACCCGCCGCCGGATGATGCCATCCTGCTCCATCCGCCGGATGCGCTTCCAGCACGGCGTCGGGGTCAAACCGACCTGGGCCGCGATGTCGGCCAGCGACAACGAGGCATCGACCGAAATCAATCGCAGGATTTCACGGTCGAGCCGGTCTAGTTCCTTATCCGCAGCCATGCAGGGCAACCTTTCCTCAAATCAGCGCAAACATAGATCCGAGGAACACCCTTATCCGGTAATGGGGGAGAAGAAAATCACCTGAACGTCGGAACATCTTACGAACGAGGAAATTATCTTCCCGTTTGCGCCGCGTGCTCCTCCGGCGTACGCAGAGTCAGGGCTAACGCGTGCATCCCGCCCTGCACCGCGGAACCGAACTCGGCGGCGAGCGCCTCATGAACCGCGCGCGAGCGTGCGACTCGGCTCACGCCGTGAAACGCAGAACTCACCATCATCACGCTGTAGTGCGATTCGCCACCGGCCTGAGCCCCGGCGTGACCAGCGTGGCGGTCGCTATCGTCCTGGATTTGCAGCACAGTCGGCGCGAACGCCTGGGTCAATCGCGCGTGGATACGGTCGGTGCGGGTCGAGGAGGCTGGATTTGTCATGCCGCCACTATCGTCGCATCGACGGATCCCGCCAATACCGAATCCCAGGAAGTCGGCCGCCACGTCAGCGCCCCGCAGCCGCTTCACCGCCAGGCGGATAAATCAATTGCCTGAAGAGCCGATTATTTGCGTCGCGGGAAAAGCCCATTTCATCGCTGTTCGAGGCCGGTCAACGGCCCGGTCGCAGTGGGAGAAATCCGATGAAAGCCTTCATTCTTGGCGCCTTGGCGAGCCTGATCATTGCCGCGGCCAGCGCCACACCCTATCATGCTCCCGCACATAACTACTATCAGAACAACTGGATCACCAGCAGCCGGTGATGTGGGGCAGGGGACTGGTGTCGGATCGCTGTGAAGCGTGAGTCGCGCAGCGATCACGAATCCCGCGTGAGTCGGCCATTTCAAACAATGTGCGACGTATCGGGCTTCTCTGGAGCGCGATACTGGGACAATCTTCAGCGACCGCTACGCCACGGGCCTGGCGCGTGTTAATTGCGCCGGGATCGCCGTCATTGGTGGGAATCTGCCACATGCGCTTTCGATGGCTCCTTTCCCTCGCCCTGGCAAGCTTGGTTAGTGCCGAAGTTCCCGGGGCAGCCGATCAGAAAGATCCACGCCTCGATCCGCTGTTCGCTGCCCTCAAGACTGCCCCGACCACCGAAACGGCGTCGCCGATCGAAGCTCAGATCTGGGCAATCTGGGGGACCTCCGGGGATAAGGCGGTCGACGAGCTGATGGCGGAGGGCGTCGCCCACCTCAATCAAGGTGACAACGATGCGGCGCTTGGACTCTTTGACCGTGTCGTCGAGCTGGCCCCCGGCTTCGCCGAAGGCTGGAACAAGCGCGCCACGACGCTGTACACGATGGGGAAATTTGCCCGCTCCGTCGTCGATATCGACAAGGTCCTGGCCTTGGAGCCTCGGCACTTCGGCGCGCTGTCGGGCTTAGGCCTGTGCGACATCCGGCTGGGCAAGAATCGCGAGGCATTGGCGGCTTTCGCACGCGCCGCCGCGATCGATCCAAACCTCCCGGGCGTGCAGGCAAACATCGAGGCCCTGAAAAGGCGCGTAGCCAGAGACTCTATCTAGGCGCCCAAAGTAAGGCGTATGGCTCGGTCATTTTACGGATCGACATGGACCGGTCCGCTGTGCTGCGCTGGGCCCGCCGAGCCTTGGTAATTGGAACCGGGGCCGCGCCGGGCGCGGGCAACGTCCGAAGTAACGCAGGAGGAATGGAAGATGGCTGCGCAACTTGGCATCACGCGTAGCGGCGAAGGCCTTGATAATGTCGTCTGGAATATCTTGGGCCAGACCTACAAACCTGTGCAATTTTCAGAGTCGTCGTTTGCCTTCGACACGCTGTTCCCGCCGGGAACCTTCGTGCCACCGCATTTCCACCCCGACCAGGACGAGTTCATCCGGGTGCTGGAAGGCAATTTCGATCTGTGGCTTGAGGGCGAGGAGCTGAAGGCGGGTGCCGGCGACTTGATCCGACTGCCGATGGGCTCCAAGCACGGCATTTTCAACAAGAGCAGCGCGAATACCCGCGCCCTGTTCTGGGTGGCGCCCGCGAAGCGGCTGTATGAACTGTTCGTGAGAATCGATGGTGTGGCCGACCCGGCCGAGGTCGTGCGGATTGCCGCCGAGCACAACATCCACTTCCTGCCGCCACCAGGCTAGGCGGTGGCGATCCTGGTCGCCGGCGGCGGCATCGGGGGGCTGACGCTAGCCTTGATGCTGCACGCTCGGGGCATCGACTGTCAGGTGCTGGAGGCGGCGGCCGAAGTTAGGCCGCTAGGGGTCGGCATTAACGCGCTGCCGCACTCGATCCGTGAGCTGGCGGCCCTCGATCTGCTGCCACGATTGGACGCGATCGCGATCCGGACGCGGCAGTTGACCTACGCCAACCACCTCGGGCAGTTGATCTGGTCGGAGCCGCGGGGACGGTTCGCCGGCCACGAGGTGCCACAGTTTTCCCTTCATCGCGGCCGGCTGCAGGCAATGCTCTGGCAGGTGGCGACGGAGCGCCTCGGTAGCGCGGCGCCGCGGGGCGGGCGGCGGCTGGTTGGGTACGCGCAGCGCCCCGACGGCGTCGAGGCGACCGTCCAGGACGCGGCCGGTGGGCTTAAGGTGATGGCTGGCGAGGCACTGGTCGGGGCCGATGGCATTCACTCGACCTTGCGCGCGGCCCTGCACCCGCATGATCCCGGCATCCGCTGGAACGGCATCCAGATGTGGCGCGGCGCCGTGGACTGGCCGGCGTTCGATGGCGGCGACAGCATGGTGATCGCCGGCGATACGGTGGCCAAGCTGGTGCTGTATCCGATCGGTCCGGGCGAGACGCCAGAGACACGGCTGACCAACTGGGTGATCTACGCACGGGTCGCCGAGGCCGGGGACCCGCCGCCGGCGCGAGAAAACTGGTCGCGGCTTGGGCACTACGATGCGTTCCGGCATCTCGCCGAACGGCTGCATTTGCCATTCATCCATGTCGCGCGGCTGATCCAGTCGACCGGGGAAATATTCGAATATCCGATGTGCGACCGCGATCCGTTGCCGTGGTGGACGCAGGGGCGGGTGACGCTGCTGGGCGACGCGGCGCATCCGATGTATCCGGTGGGATCGAACGGCGCGTCCCAGGCGATCCTGGATGCCCGCTGCCTGTCCGATTTGCTGGCCGCGCGGCCGGTGCCGGAGGCGCTGGCGGCCTACGAGGCAGAGCGGTTGCCAGCCACGGCGGCGCTGGTGGCATCGAACCGTGTCGGCGGCCCCGAACGGGTGATCAATCTGGTCGCCAGCCGGGCGCCGGACGGTTTTGCCAGCATCGAGGATGTGGCGACCCATGCGGAACTGGCCGGCATCGTGCGGGGTTACGCGCAACTGGCGGGGTTCAGCGTCAAGCGGTGAGGTCGGTTTTGCTGCGGTGGGGCGTGGCGGGTTCAAAATCCTTGAGCGCGTGGCTCTCTATGTTCGCTTCGACGCCGAGGCGGCCTGATCGGGCCAGAGCGATCCGACCGCCCCGATCAACCGAGCCGGCTACATCTTGGAGGCGGGGCGGGATGTCTGCCCGGGAGCAAGATGAACGGTCCCTGCAAAGCACGGAGGGCCGTCCGCCTTGGCTTCGACGCTACCATCAGGCTTCCGCTGACCGGTAATGGTACCATCTGGCCCGCTGCCACTCATCATTTTCACGTTGAGGGTGAAATGGCCATCGGGCTGCCCGGTGCCTCGGGCAAAGCTCACGCCACTGCCGTCATCATACCAAATCGGACCGCTCAAGTTGACGGTCTTGTCAGGTTGCACGGCCCGGTTGATGTGCCAACTCAGCCCAGGGCATTTGTCATGTGCCTGCACATACGTCGTCATGAAATCACCTCCGCCCGCGGGCATGCCTTGCGCGAAACTTGAGGCGATCGGCGCACCGATCATCGCCAACGATGCTAGCACACCTAATTTCTTGACCCAGTTCATTCAGAGTTCCTCCCCTTTTGCGTTTCGTCCGAGCTTCGGGTCAGCGAGACCCGGTCCCACGGTAGCGTAATTGTCGGTGCCGAGGGAACCCGCTCCGATTCGGTGTCGTCAGTCAAGCTGATCGGAGGGGCGATGGCCCGTGGTTCGGCATGGTTCGAGGAGGAGCATCACTTCCCGAACACACTGAAGGGGATGACGAATCGTCGAGCGAAGCCGGTGGAGGAAAGGTGGAAGCAGGAGCCCGCCGGGCTCCTGGCGGCGGCCGGATGTCCCCCAACGCCTTGCCGATGACTGCGAAGGTCGGACTTGACTACGCGAAAACTACGCGTAGTTTAACCGTATGGTTATTTATCCACTCGGTTCATAACGTGGCACATCCTGACCCCCTAAGCGCCGCCTTCAGCGCACTGGCCGACCCCACAAGACGGAGGTGACGATGTCGGCGGTTGAGCAGGCTGATCGACAGACCCTGGTGCTGACCCGCAGGTTCGCGGCGCCCCGGTCCCTGGTGTTTCGTGCGTGGACCGAAGCCGAGCGGGCCGCTCGGTGGTTGGGGGCCGCGCGGTTTCGAAATTCTGTCGTGTCAGATGGATGTGCGCTCCGGCGGATCCTGGCGGATGGCGCTGCGTTCGGCGGCCGGCACGCTCCATGTCAAGCAAAGGGTCGATCGCGAGATCAGGCCGCCCGAGCTGCTGGTGTTTACTTGGCAATGGCTCGATCCCGCCGGGATGGCGGGACCCGAAACCGTGGTGACCGTCACCTTCGAACAGCAGCGTGGCTGCGCCAAGCTGATCTTGCGGCTGTCGCGGTTCGAGACGGCAGCGATCCGCGATGACCATCGCACCGGATGGTCAGGCTGCATGGACCGCTTCGCCGCATACATCGCAAACGCCTAAACCACAGGAGGGACCAAGCATGTCAGCGCACGAAATCGTTTCACGGGACGATTGGACACAGGCGCGGATCCGGCTGCTGCAGCGCGAAAAGCAGCTGACGCGCCTGCGTGACGAACTCGCCGCCGAACGGCGTTCATTGCCTTGGGTCGAGGTGACGAAACCATACGTGTTCCAGGGGCCGGACGGGACGGAAACCCTGGCCGACCTGTTCGGTGGCCGCAGCCAGCTTATCGTCAAGCATTTCATGTTCGGCCCCGACTGGCGCGACGGCTGCGTCGGCTGCTCGTTTCATTCCGATCACATCGACGGCGCCAATATGCACCTGGCGCAGCATGACGTAACCCTGCTGGCGGTTTCCCGCACGCCGCTGGAGAAAATAGCTGCGTTTCAGAAACGAATGGGCTGGCGGTTCAAATGGGTTTCCTCATACGGCAGCGATTTCAACTATGATTTCCATGTTTCGTTTACCGAACAGGAAATTGCAGCCGAACGCGCCTACTACAACTACGATTTCCGCAACATCAACAGCGATGAGATGTCGGGGATCAGCGTATTCTACAAGGATCAGGACGGGCGCGTGTTCCACACTTACTCGTCCTACGCGCGCGGCAACGAGGCTCATCTCGGCGCATACCATTACCTGGACATCGTTCCGAACGGACGTAACGAAACCGGGCCGAATTTCGCACTGACCGACTGGGTGCGCCATCATGATCGATATGATGACGCCGGCTTGGTCGATGCCAGGGGCCGTTATGTGGAAGACAGTCAGCAGGGGGATGGCTGCCACTGATCCCCGGCTTGCCCCCCGGGTTGCACGGCGTGGCGGGCTCTGGCTTAACCCGGAACCTGTCCGTTCGGAGTGCCCGCCATGCCCGTGAACCCCGCTGACGGCCCGATTCTCGGCACACTGTATGGCAGCGATGCCATGCGCGCGGTTTTCGAAGAGGCGGCGTATTTTCAGCGTATGCTGGATGTAGAGGCGGCGCTGGCGCGCGTGCAGGGCCGCCTGGGGATCATCCCCGCGGATGCCGCCGCGGCGATCGTTGCTGCCGCCACATTGGATAATCTGCGCACCGAGGATCTGGCGGCGAGCGCCCGCAACGTCGGCTATCCGGTCGTCGGGCTGGTCAACGGGCTGTCGAAGGCGGCGGGGCCGGCCGGCGGCTGGACGCACTGGGGTGCCACCACGCAGGACATCATGGACACCGCCACAGTGCTGCAGGTCCGCGCCGGGCTCGATCTGATCGAAACCGAGCTGCGCGCGATCCTGACGGCACTGGCGGGGCAGGCGGACCGGCATCGCCACACCGTGATGGCGGGGCGCACCCATCTGCAGCAGGCGCTGCCGATCACCTTCGGCCTGAAATGCGCGGTGTGGGTGATGCCGCTGCTATCACACAGCGAGCGCCTTGGGCAGATTCGGGCGCGCGTCCAGATCGTGGAATTTGCCGGCGCGGCGGGCACGCTCGCTTCGCTTGGCGGCGATGGCATCGCCGTCATGGAAGCCCTTGCGGCGGAGCTTGGCATCGGCGCGCCGCTGGCGCCTTGGCATGTGTGCCGGGACGGTCTGGCCGAGACGGTCGGCTTCTTGGGGCTGGTGTGCGGCTCACTGGCAAAGATCGCCACCGACATCATCCTGCTGGCACAGACCGAGGTTTCCGAAGTCGCGGAACCTTATGTCGCCGGCCGCGGCCAGTCCTCGACCATGCCACAGAAGCGCAATCCGATCGCCTCGGAATACATTCTGGCCGCTGCCCGTATGGTACAGGGGCTGGTGCCGGTGATGCTGGGCGCGATGGCGCAGGATCATGAACGGGCGACGGGCCCTTGGCAGACCGAGGCGCTCGCGCTCCCCCAGGCGTTTGTCTTGACACATGGTGCGCTGTTGCACGCAAGATCAATCGCCGAGGGCATGGTCGTCGATGCGGATCGGATGCGCGCGAACCTGGGCGTCACGCACGGCTTGATCGTCTCGGAGGCAGTGATGATGGGGGTGGCGCCACTGATCGGCCGGGGCGAGGCGCATCACGTCGTCAAGCAGGCCTGCGACATCGCGTTGGCGGAGAAAGTGTCACTGGCCGACGCGCTGGCCCGCGACGCCGCGGTTTCGGCGCGGCTCGACCGGGCCGCGATCGAGCGGCTGATCGATCCCGCCAACTACCTGGGCAGCACCCAACGGTTCATCGACCGGGTGATCGCGGCGGTCGGGTGAGCCTGGACCGCACCGCCTTCTAGCGGTGGAGGATAGCGCGCATCGTGCTGCGATCAATGGGCGCCGAAGTATGCTGGTGGACAATCTTCCAAGACCCATTCCTTAGCCTCGCCATCCACGTCAGGCGATTCTGCATCGAGCGCACTATTTCGCCCGTCTCCGACACCGCTTTGTAGGTCACCGTAGCGAAGGTGGCGGCCACTTCGTTTCCGGGGATGGTATTGATGTCATCAAATTCGACAACAACCGACTCGAGGCCAAGCGATCCGAGCCATTCTTGGTTCATCGCGCGCCAAGGACCCTCTCCGATATGAGACCAACTGCCCCACATATCGAAGGCGATCAAGTCTGTGTCGTAAAGATCCACGAGCGCATCAACGTCTTTGTTCAGCACGGCCGCTTTATATGTGTCAAAAAAATTGATGAAGTCCATTGGCGATTCCCTGTTCCCCAGCCTGCGAGCAAACAGTCTAAGCGGCTCTCAGCTAAA
>DASYBP010000440.1:0-4234 GCA_036500715.1 Rhodopila sp. | reverse complement strand
GTCGACATGCCGGTCCCCGCATTGTCGGCGCGCGGTCCCGAAGACATCGTGAAACGGCTCAAGATGGGACTCGAGTCGCTGGCGGGCTACGAGAACCACGACGGTCTGCTGGTGTCCAACGGCTCCGATGTCATCTACGAGCATTCGGAGACTTGGACTTTCACGACGGGCGAGCAGGGTGTGTTGCGGTTCGTTACGGTCCACAAAGTGATCGATGGGAAAATCACTGTCTGGAAAGACTATTGGGACATGAATAGCCTCGTCAGCTTCGCACCTCCCCATCACTTCGAGAGCCTTGCGACCGGGGACGCGTCCTGGATTTTTGATGCTTCATCCCTAGTCTAAAGTCGGATTCGCCAGGCCACAGCGGCTGATGTCACAGCATTCAAATCTCGGGAGAGACGCGTCCGCGTCATGACAGCACTGGATGAAGCAGCCGCCGCGCTGGCCGAAAACGACATGGCGCGGGTCGAAGCCATCGCCGGCGAGATTCTGAAAACCCAACCGGCTCACCCCGTGGCGCTGCACCTGCTGTCGGCCGCGTTGTCCGCACAGGGCCGAGTGGCCGAGGCACTGACCGCCTACCAGTCGGCCGTGGAATGGCTGCACGGCAACCTGGCGCTGACGCAGGTCCCCTTCGGGCTGCATGTGCTGCAAAAGCAGGGCTTTCGGCCCAAGGGCATTCTCGACATCGGCGCGTTCGAGGGGACTTTCGCGCGAACGGCGCGCCATTTCTTTGCGCAGTCGCCGATCCTTATGCTCGAAGCCCAACCCGGCAAGGAGGTGCAGCTGAAGGCCATTGCCGCGCAGCTGCCGGATGTGGACTATCGCATCGTGCTGTTAGGCGCGGAAAACCGTGCGGATGTCGCGTTCCATCATGTGAATGCCGCGATCAATTCCTCCGGTTCGTCGCTCTATGACGAGCAGACCAGCTATCCGCGCGACACGATCTCGCTGCCCATGCGCAGGCTGGATGACGTGCTGGCCGAGATGCCCGGCCGCGAATTCGACCTGGTGAAGATCGATGTGCAGGGCGCGGAAATCGATGTGCTGCGCGGCGCCGGGCGGACGCTTGCGGGCGTCGAGGCCATCGTCGTCGAGCTGTCGCTGCTGGAGTACAACAAGGGCGCGCCGCTGATCGGGGAAACGATGGGATGGCTTGTCGAGCAGGGCTTTGCGCTGTTCGACGTGTTTCCGCTATCACGCATTCCGGCGGGTGCGTTGCTGCAGGTGGACGGGGTTTTCCTGCGCCGCGGATCCAGCCTGTGGCCCAAGGCGCCGTTCTTCTAAGCCGCTAGCGAGAGGTTTTCGAAAACTGCGGGCAGTCACTTCGCTTCCGGATCGCCGAACGAATCTGAAAACTGTTGCGCCGCAAATGGCTATACACCTGATCAGGCGTATGCCCCTGAGCGCGGGCTTACGGTGCTGCTAAATCGCGTGGGGGCGTTCGGCTCACGGCCGTGCACAGCGCGCCACGCCGCACACCAACGGTAATGTACTCGCTAAGCGAAAAAGTCAGGGAATCGATTGTCCGCGGGCGATTTTGATCGGAGCCGAGACGTTTGTGCCCTTGGCGTAAACATCTGGTGTTGCCCCACGGCGCGGTTGGTGGCCGTGGGCGGGCGGCCATATCGGTGGATTCCTGCAGCTAGTGGTACCCAGGCGGGACTTCTGCCCACGACTTAGACGTAAGTCGTATCTCGTGCCGCACCTAACCGACGAGCTAACGGCTAGTGCATAGCACGTGAACGCTGTCGATTGCCGGTGTGGGCGACAGCGATAGGGGCTACGTGTCATCTAGGCGAGCGATTTACTGAAGACTTGAGCTTCAGGAAAGTCGTTAAGGACCAGCGACTTTCTGAAAGCCGTTGAGCTGCAGCTATTGCCAGCGATGCTGGCAGCGCCCGCTGTGAATTTGCACGGTATTGGTTCCTGGATCGCCGCCATTCACGCGGCGGCAAGACGATGGGGGTGGATCTGAAATGGCTATCCGCCTGCTAGTAGCTGCGATGGTCGCGTTGCTTGGACCGCTGGGGGCAGTCTCGATCGCTCATGCCGACACCAACGACACCAAATTCCTGGCAGCGCTGAAGTCAGAGGGTATTACCGACCACGTATCACCCGACCACGCGATCGAAGCCGGTCATGTGGTTTGTCAGAAACTTGACCAGGGCATGACGCCTAGCCAGGTGGCGGCTGACGTGGTCAATAGCAGTAACATGCCCGCCTATCATGCTGGCTACTTCGTTGGCGTGAGCATCAAAGAATATTGCCCGCAGTACGCGCCCAAGGCGAGCGGCACCTGACGCGATACGTCAACTGGCACAATGTTTAGCGACAGGTTTTAGCGACAGCGTGGTTCCCGTCACAACTGGGTTAACACTGCGCCGTCGGCCAGCTAAGACTCGGCGAGCCTCTTGAGGCATTTCAGGGTTTCGGACAGTGTGCGACCCACCTGACGCACTGCGATCCGGTCGGCGATATAACCCAATATGCCGCCCGGCGCCTGATACGACAGCCGGAATGTCACCTTTGTTTGGCCGTCGGCGCCGTCGCGCAACCGCATCCGGCCACGCAGCGTGACACCGGTAATGCCCACCCAGGCCAGGTCACGGCCGTCGTCGAACTCGACCACCTCGATCAGGCCGCCGACGGGCACCGAGCCGATCTTCCAGTGCACGGTGTAACGCGCACCGACGCCGGTCCGCTGGTCGTTCGCCGACTCCCAGCGCTCCAGGTTCGTCATGAACAACGGGTAGCAGTCCGGGTCGCTGACGATCTTCCAGACCGCGTCGCGGTCGGCGTTGATCACGCATCGGCGTTCGACGCGCATCAGCCGAGCACCGGGAATCGACGTTCGGCGGCGAGGCGGTCGACGCCGCCCTGCAGGCTTTCCATCACCTTGTCGTGCACGGCCTGGTCGTCGCCATCGACCTCGATCGGGTCCTGCACTTCGATCACGATCTTGGTGGGCAGCGGAATGTGCCCGGCCAGGTCGCTGATGTTCAGGCCCCACGGCAGGGCCAGCGATATCGGGATGCTCTTGAGCCGTAGCAGCTTGTCCGCCATCAGCAGCTTGGCCAGCCATTGCCCGCGGTTGAGGAACAGTGCGCTCTCCTGGCCGCCGACGCTGGCGACGGGCACGATCGGCACGCCGGCGTCCCGGGCCAGCTGCACGTATCCCATGCGCCCGCCGAAGTCGACCTTGTGACGCTCCCACGACGGCCGGAAGACTTCATAGTCCCCGCCGGGATAGACCAGCAGCGCCGCCCCGGACTCCAACGCCGATCGCGCGTTTTCATGATTTGCGGCGACGGTGCCGAATTTACGCAGCCAGCCCAACGGCGGCGCCGAGACGACGAGGTTGTGGGCCAGCTGGTAGAAGGGCCGCTCGACGCCGAAGTAGGAGCAAAACGCGAGCGTGAATACGAACGTGTCCGGCGGGACGTTGCCGCCACTGTGGTTGCCGATCAGCAGCACCGGCCCCTTGGTGGGGATCCGGTCCAGGCCTCGCACGTCTGCCCTGAAGTACAGCGACGCCAGCAGCCAGGTCCCTGGCAGCTGGTCGCGGATATAGTCCGGATCCCGCTGGTCGAAGTCGGCTTTGGGGACTCGCGACACCACTTGGTGGCGGGTCCACTCCATCGCATCCCCCAGCAGCCCCATTTCCGTATCCTGTCTCAGCGTCTCCCGACGTCGAGGTGGTAGACGCGGGCAGAGTTGTCATAGGCAATAAGATCGACTACCCGTTTTGCGTCGCTTTCACACCAGTCGCCGTTCTCCACGAAATTGCGCAGCACACGGTGAATACCGTTGCGCCACAACCTGGCACCAAGGAAGTGCAATTCTGCGGGTCCGAACCCGTCCGACGAGTACAGGATCTTGGAAAAGGGCGCCATTTCCAGCAGTCGGGCGATGAACGCCGGCGCCCGAGCCCCTAGGTGGTTCACGCTCAGCCCGCCGTCGAGATAGACGTTGTTGAAGGCCTGGGCCAGGTAGCCGGCTTCGCGCTCGTAGGGATAGCAGTGCAATAGCACGATCGGGGTGTCGCCAGACAGCCGGAGGAAGTCGAGCAGATGCAGCGGATTGGTCCTATGCAGATCGCAGTCGCGGTCGCCGAAGCCGACGTGGAATTGCAGCGGCTTTCCCAGCCGCAGCGCCTGGTGCAACCCGAAACGCAGCAGAACGCGATCTTGCAACCGGATACCGCCGCCATCGCGCCACCGGGCGGCGG
>DASYBP010000439.1:0-4454 GCA_036500715.1 Rhodopila sp. | reverse complement strand
TCGCCAGCGACAACTTCGGTCCCTCCAACGACTTCGCCTTCTCGGCGCCGAGGCGCACGGATTCGACCGCGACAAGCCCGAACCAGTGGCGCGCGGTGGGGGTCTTGCCGGTCGCCTTGCGGAAGTCCGCGACGAAGGCTGTGACCTCGGGCACGTGGGGTTGGTCCCACCACCATTCCATCGCCCATGTGCCTGCCTGCGCTTCCTTCGGCACGGCCCGGACCGACTCGAGTTCGAACAACGCGCCGCCGAGGGCCATTTCCTTCTGCATGCCGAACTGAACGAACTGTTTCATGCAGTTGATCTGCGCCAGGCCGCCCATGTTGTTCAGCAGCACGTTGGGCTTATAGGCCTTTGCCTTGATCAGGGTCGCGGAGAAGTCGGACGTGTTGATTGGCAGCAGCTCGGCCTGGTATTCGCCGCCGAGCGCTTTCAGGTTCTTGATAAAGTTGTCCTGCAGCGTATGGCCGTACGCATAGTCCGGCGTGATGAAGAAGAATTTCCTGCCGAACCGCTTGACGAGGTCGCCAGTTACCGCGGCGGCATCCATCGAGGTTGTATTACAGATACGGAAGACGTTCCATTTGCAGTCTGTGCCGGTAATCGGGTCGGTATGACCGCCGGGAACGATGTGGAACACTTTCAGTTCGCTGGTCACCTGCGACATCGCATAGGCGATGCCGGAATTCACGTCGCCGAAGATGACGTCGACCTTGTCACGCTCGATCAGCTTACGGGTCTTTTGCACCCCCGTGCCGACATCGTTGGCAGAATCTTCGACCAGAAGCTCGACCTGCCTGCCGAGAATGCCGTTGTTTTTGTTGAGCCTTTGTACAGCATACCTAGCGCCCTCAACCTCGCTGGCGGCGAGCGCTGAGAGGATGCCGGTCAGCGGGTCCACCATGCCGAGGCGCACAGGCGTTTCGCCGCGCGTGCTGATGATCGGCGGTGCGGCGAGCGCGGCCAAGGCGAGACCGGATTTCAACAGCGGGCGGCGGCCCCAGACTTGGACGGATGGCATTTCGGTCACTCCCTGCGAGCCTTGGCGTTGGTGGCGTTTTGAATGCCACGCCTCGCATGGGAAAGCTAGCTAGCTCAAGGGGCAGCGTCGAGGCACGATAGTGCCCTGTCAGCTGAGGTAGAAATTCCTCGGTTTGCGGCGGAATTGGGACTGATGCAGATGGCGCACGGATGGCCCGCTGTGATATATATTAGCAGCGAGCCATTTTTTCCACGGGTTAAACGCAGGTCAGACCGTCGGGTTCACAATGTTGATGTGCCCAATCTGAGCATCGCTGCTGATGTTCGTGAAGATGATCCTTGTGTGGTCTGACAGGGTCAGCTCGAGTTCAGTGCCTACAGTGGTTTCGACCGGCAGATTGGTATAGCCGGTGAAGGTAAACGTATCGTTTGCGAGATTCGCCGCTGACTCGGTGATGAAGTCGGTGACGCCGTTGGTTTGGCCGAGGGTGAACTCGTACGCGTTGTTCCCGGACCCGGCATCCAGCGTTTCCGAACCAGAGCCCGCGATGACGGTGTCGTTGCCGTTGCCCAATGTAACCGTATCGGCGCCGCCCGCGAGCGTGGCCACCACGTTGCCAGTGGCCGCGGCGGCGTTCAGGGTGACGTTTCCTGCCAGCGCAGTATAGGCGAGATTGCCGGAGCCGTCGAAGGTGACGTTGCTATGAGCATTGCCAAAGATGGTCGAGGATGACCCCCCTCCGGAAACAACATCCGAAGTTCCCGTTACGGTTGAGCTATTCGCCGTGAAGACGACGCCGCCGGTTCCGGCCGTCACGGTCGATCCGCCAAAGCTGCCAAGAACGGTCGCGGTGTTCGCATCGCCCACGAATGTGAGGGCGCCGGAGCCACCGGTCACGGTCAGTCCGGCGCTGTTGCCGCTGGCGCTGACGGTCATACTGTCGGCGCTCTGGACCACCGAATTGTCAGCACCGCTGACGGTGATGGTGGTTGTGCTGCCGACGCCGGTTGTCGTGTCCGTCGTAATGGTGCCGGAACCGGCGGCGAGGATCGAATTGATACCTGGGCCGAACGACAGGTCATAGTTGCCGGTCGCAGTGACGCTGTTTTCGCCACCGGTCGCGGCCAGGGTGCTGATACCGGAGATGAAGAACGTCCCATTGACACTGCTGTTGGTGACGATAACGGCGTTCGAGGCGGTCACGGTGTCGGGATTGGACTCATTGACGACGATATAATCGTAGCCGCCTGGGATGGTTATATTGCGGCCGCCGTTACCGCTCAGCAGCAGTTCGGTGGTTGGCGGGGTTGAGGGTAGTAAAACCCAGTTGGCATGCGTGGCGGCGGCGGTCTTCTGCCGGCTTTCAGGACTATCCGAAATACTGGCGATCACCGCGGCTTCGCTGGTGCCCGCTTGCATTGCGTTGAGCCAGTTCTGCAGTCCGGCCTGGTCTGGGGTCCGGCCCAGGGCGTTCAGATACAAATTAGTAATGAACTGGGTGGGGGTCGCCGATGCGTAGTCCTGCTGGAACTCAGCCGAACCGACGAGACCTTGCGCCACCTGGGCCAGTGTCGAACCGGCGGCCAGGTCGGAGACCCAGGTTGCTTCGCCGGTGGCGTCGGGCACGCGCCCAAAGACGGCTTGATAAAGGCGATAGATCGCCGCGTTGTTGTTGTCGCCGGCGGTTGAAAGTGAGTGGTTCTTGGCTTCAGCGCTTTCCGAGATCTCCACAGCAACCTGTGCGCGGCCGGTAGAGTTGAGGAGGCTCGTCCAGGCGTTTAGCTCGGCCTGACTGGGCGTTCGCGTCTGTCCCAGGGCGTTGGCGTACAACAATCGAATGAAATCGGTGTCGGTCAGCGTGCCGTTCTTGTTCTGGAACTCGGCCGAGGCGAGGAGATCGTTGGCAACCTCGGCCAGTGGAACGTTCGAATTGTCGACGAGACCGGTCCAGGCTTGCAATCCCGCGACATCCGGCACGCGGCCCAGGATCCCTTCGTACAGGCGGGAGACATCCTCTGCCGTGCCGGTCGGATCGAACACGCCCGTTCCGTCAGTGAACCCCATGACGCTGTCGGTCCCCAGGATCTGAGTACCGTCGCGTATCGCGATGCTGTCGCTGACGTAGAGCGAGCCGCCGTCGTTGGCGATGATGTAGTCGGTCGATGGGCCGTGGAGAAAAACCTCGCCCGTTACCAACGGCGATATCGCGCCGGACGACGTGTCGTTCGTGACCGACAGGTTGTTACTCGCACCCGCGATGGTGGGATTCTGGATGGCGTTGAGAAGCGCGCCGATGTGCGCTGCCAGTTTCAGAATATCGCCTGGACCGGGCGAGATCGTGACCGGAGTGTCGGCCGAAACCCCGGGTACCGTGACCGCAACCCCCGTCATTACTTTCTCCGTCTGATCGATGCGCTTAGAATAGGAGTCAGCGAGGCTTTTAGTGAGATCATATGTCGGTATGCAACCCATTTCATGATCGTGATGGAGCGTTGATCGAAAGCAGCTGGCGGCGCCCAGGTGGGCGGATCAATTTAGCGATTTCCGGAAACCATTTCTCCTTTTTGAGCAAAAGTCTAGACTATTAGACGGGGCTTTCTCTAGGGGTCGGAAGGCGATCAATTCCGTTGGTCAGGGCAGGCATGAGCGACAAGCAAAACCCAGCAGATCGGGTACGAAACGAAATGACTCGTTAGTTGGTCGGATCTTTCCGCCGCCGGCGATCGTGGGTCAGGTGTTCCCACAGATTATCGTCTGCGACCGCATGTCCCCCACCGCCATCTCCTGGGTGCCCCTTTCGTCGCTGGACTCACGGTGAACCCCCTGCCGGAGAATGCGCGGTCGTGGTTCAGCATCGCGCAGCTGACTGTGGCGGTGGGATCGGCGACACCGCGTTGCGTCCCGACGCGGTCCGCCGAATCCTGTCCCATCAAGCCGCGAGAGGGGTCTGGACGGATCAAGCCGTACTAAAGGGTCGGACCAAAGGGCGTCGGAGATGCGCCCCTAGCCGGTACCTCGACCCGCACCGTCGATCACCGAACCGCCTCGATCGTGGGATGCCGACCCGGCCCGCACAGTTGGACAGCGGTTCTAAAAGCAGCGGCTGCATCACGGAGTCGCGCGGCCAGCCCAGAATATATGGTTGCCCGCTGGCGGGCGCGGCGTCGATCCGGTCCGCGACCTTGGGCGCCATCCGGTGCCGGTGCACGTCCCGCCACGGCCCGAGATGCAGCACGGATCGGCCGCGATCCCAGCGTTACCGTCTGTCGGACATCCAGCGCGCGCCAGCTCGTTGATGATCGGCTGCCACCGGGCCAGGTGAAAGTCGCGCCGCTGAAGCCTACAAAAGAAAGATCGCCATCCCGACCAACAGCACTACCATAAAGACAACCACCCCGACCGTTGCGTTAGTAAAACCGTGCCACATCCTTTGCCGGTCGGCCGTCAGGGCCTCGATGGTGTCCGGTCCGGT
>DASYBP010000438.1:0-1529 GCA_036500715.1 Rhodopila sp. | reverse complement strand
CGCCGCAGCGTGATCTATTTCGCCGTGCTGAACTTTGTCATCGGCTTTGGCGCCGACGCCTTCAACTCCCCCATACGCATCGACAACATGGCGCACCTCGGCGGCTTCCTGTCGGGAATGCTGCTGGGGGTCCTGCTGGTGCCCAAGCTTGGATCCGACCGGCAGCTGTGGATCCGGCGGCAGTGGCTGGCCTTTGGCAGCGTGCTGCTGCTGGTGCTGCTGGGCGCGCACTTTGTTGCCAACCTGTGGCGTGGTTGAGATGAAGGGATCAGCGGTCAGGATCGCTGGTTTCTGCCATCGCTTAGGTAAATAGAAAGCTGGAAGCACCACGCCAGTTGAAGGCGTGATCCCCGACCTCTGTCCCCTGATCCCTGATCCCTGTTTTACCGAATGGCGGTTGCGGCGAACTTCTTCACCATCGCGAGCAGCAGCTTGCGGTCGCTGTCGTTCAGGTTGGAGGAGTAGCGCCGGATCTGGGTGAGGAACCGAAGCTCTTCGTCGGTCAGCTTTTGCGTGTTCATCTCCCGGCCCAGCGAATCCTCTGCAAAGAATTGCGCCAGCGGCAGATCGAGCGCCTGCGCAATTTTGGCAAGCGTGTCGAGTGAAGGAACGGTGTGCCCGTTTTCTACACGGGAGAGATAGCACCGCAGCAGACCGGTGCGTTTTTCAATGTCCCCTTGCGATAAACCCTTTTGCAGCCGGTAACCCCGGATCGTCGTTCCAATTTGCATGCGCGCCTGGCTTTCAAAGGCCCACGCCTGGCCCGGGAAACTGCATTGGCGAGGGCTCCTTCTAGTTTTATTGGCTGCATAGTTAACATGCGCGCAAGGCTAAGAGCAAGAACAATTTGGAGCGCGAACCAGGAATTATCCAAAGCTGCAACTTAGGAGGAATGTGTCCTTCCATAAACGTGTCAGAAAGGTTACCGGGTTTTACAGATCCCTCACGGCTCGCCGCCCAGCTCGCGGGCGAAGAAATGGAGATAGCGGGATTTCGCGTCTGCCGTGTCCTCGGCGCGATAGGCAGTCTTGTTGTTCGGATTCTCGAAGGCGTGGCCCGCGTCGGGATAGATTTTCAAGTCAACCGATTTGCCGAGCTTCTTCATGTCGGCGGCGAACGCCTCCGCGCTGGCCGGTGTGATGCCCTTATCCAAACCGCCGTAGTTGCCCAGGATGGCGGCATGGATCTGGGCCAGCGAGGTAGGATCGGTCGGCGGGGGGCCGTAGTTGGCAACAACAGCCTTCAGGTGCGGATCGGCGACGGCAAAGGCCAGCGCATAACCTCCGCCGATGCACCAGCCGATGGCGCCGATGCGGGTCCGATCGACGTCTTTGCGCGAGCTCAGATAGGCTTCGGCCGCCTTCAGATCGCGGATGATGCGGTCCTCAGGCGCACCGCGGCTGATCTCATGCGCGGTCTCGGGGTCGGTAGCCACCTGGCCGCGATAGAGATCGACGGCGAGCGCGACGTAGCCGTGGGCGGCCAGGTCCGCGGCCTGCTCCTTCACCCAGTCGTTGAGGCCCCACCAT
>DASYBP010000437.1:0-6533 GCA_036500715.1 Rhodopila sp. | reverse complement strand
CGCTGGCGGGTGCGCTGGAAGGCGCTGCCGGCGACTGAAGGCGGGCCGGAGCCGCTCCTTCGACCCTGTCCGGTGTTGTCAGGGACCCGAGGTGCAGCATTGCCGCCGCCGGTCATGTCAGCTCGTTCAGCAACGCCTTGGCGTCCTTCAGGTCCGGGGCGTCGAAACCTTCGGTGAACCAGTCGTAGATAGGTGCAAGGAGATCACGGGCTTCCGCGCGTTTGTCCTGGTCGCGCCAGAGCCGGGCGAGGCTGACGGATGCCCGCAACTGAAACAGCTTCGCGCTCTGCCGCTCGGCAACGGCGATGGCCTGACGATAGTGCCGTTCGGCCCCGGATTGATCGCCGGCGGCGTTCAGCAGATCGCCGGGGATCCGATGCAGAAGCTCGGCTTCGCCAAGCCGCTCGTCGGTGGTCTCGAAGATCTGCGCAGCCTCCGCGAGGCAGTTCTTTGATTCTTCCGGCTGCCCGAGTAACGCATGAACCTGGGCGAGGCGGGTGAGGAGAACGGTCAAACCGACGCCTCCACTAGCACGCAGTTCCGCCAGCTCCTGTGTGAGCAGCGCAAGACCCTCTTGTGGTTGCCCGCGCTCGATCAACGAGAATCCCCGAAATGTAAGCGCCCAATGGGAAAGGGCGCGAAGGTCGTGTTCGGTGACAAGAGTCACGAATTCTTCCACGTGCTGCACCGGTGATCGGGTCAACAAGTCGAAGGAAATCGAGGGAAGAAGCACTTCGGCCCGCGTAACGACATGCCCAAATCGACGAGATTCCGACAAGGCCTCGTCACGCCGCAATCGCGCCTGGTCGATGTAGCCGAGACGTGCCAGTGTGTTCGCCAAGAACGCAAGCGTCGAGGCGTAGGGGTCGACAATCGGTACCCCGATGGTGCGATACGCCGGATCAGCAAGACCAAGACCACGTTCGAGGACAGCGCGGGCGGCAGGGAGCTGCCCGAGAAACAAGCGGGCGAGTCCGTGGGCGTAGTGACCCCGCAATTGCGCCGCCGCGTCGTTCGATGCCTTGCCGATTTGTTCGAGTTGCTCGCCGAGCGGGAGCGCCAGCCTGAATTCAGCCCGCGAAACATGATGCGCAAACTGGCCCCACAGCAGCGGCACCAGATGCTCAGGTCGATCGAGCCGTTCGGACAGCGCGCGGGCTCGCAAAAGCGTTTCGTGCGTTTCCTTCGCCGAATAGCCTTTCGTAGCGCCCAGTGCCGGCCTGAGCGCGACGAGCAGATCCAGCTCTCGTTGCTGGCGCCACTTATCCTCCGGCAGACCAGCCAGCGCCAGCAACCCCTTGCGCAACTGCGCGGCTGCTTCCACGAATGCCGATCGTGCCAGCGCTTGCTGACCGGCCTTCAACCAGTAATCGACAGCACTTTTCGCGAGACCGGCTTCAGAATAATGCCGGGCCAGCAGCGCCGGCTGCGCAAGTGTGACCTCGGGGAACCGGTCTTCGAGGGTCGCCGCGATACGGGCATGCAGAAGCTGGCGCCGGCCGCGCAGCATGGTGCCATAGGCCGCATCCTGCACAAGGGCGTGCTTGAAGGTGTAGGTGGATTCCGGCTGCGTACCACGGACGTACAATAGGCCAGCGTTGGTCAGCCGATCGAGTGCGTTGCGAAGTTCGGGCTCTGGAAGATCGGAAACCGACGTCAGCAGTCCGTGTCCGAACTCGCGGCCGATCGCCGCGCCGGTCTGTGCAAGGTTCTTGGCAGCCGGCCCCAGTCGGTCCAGCCGCGCCATCAGTGAGGCATGCAAGGACGCCGGCACCGACAACGCCGGATGCGGCGCGGCGGAGAGTGTCGCAGGCGTCTGCGCGCCGGATTCGAGCACCGCCTTGGTCAGTTCCTCGACGAACAGCGGCACGCCGTCGGTTCGCTCAGCGATTTCCGCAACGATCTCGGACGGCAGCGTCTCGCTGCCGGCGACGTTTGCCACCATCGCCGCGGTGTCGCGCCGGTCGAGCCGCGCCAGCGTCAGCAGCGTCACATGTGGCTGCCCGGTCCACGGCGGCTGAAACTCGGGGCGAAACATGGCCAGCAGCAGTACCGGCCAGTCCGCGACCCGCTCGATCGTCCGGTCCAGCAGTTCGCGCGAGCTCGGATCGATCCAGTGCAGATCGTCGAATAGCATCAGCACCGGCCGCTGCCGCGACAGACCTTCAACGTGCCGCAGCAGCGCCTCGAACGTTTTCTCTTTCTTGCGCTGCGGCGCGACGTCGAGCGGCGGTCCAAGATCGGCCGACGGCAACGAATGTAGCTCCGCGAGCAGTCCCACGTCTTCCATCGCTAGCGCACTGGCCGCGAGCAGCATTTGAAGTTTGGCGAGCTTCGCCGCCGGCCCGTCCCCGTGCGCGAAGCCGGCCGCGCGCTCCATCTGCGCGATCACCGGATACAGTGCGCTGTCCTGGTGGTGGGGCGAACAGAAATAGCGTTGCCGGGCGTGCGGTTCGGCGGCGATCCGCTCGGACAACGCCCCGGCGAGGCGGGATTTGCCACCCCCGGGTTCGGCGGAGATCAGTACCACGCGCCCCCTACCGGCCTTCACCTGACCCCAGCGGCGGAGCAGCAGCTCGATTTCCTCATCGCGGCCGACCAGCGGCGTGGCGCCGGAACGCAGTGCCTCGAACTGGCCGACTGTGCGGTTTTCTGACACGACCTGCCATGCCGGCACCGCCGCCGGAAGACCTTTGAGTTCGAAGGTGCCGAGGTCCAGGCATTCGAACAGGCCGCCGATTTGCCCTCTCGTGGACGCGTCGATCACCACCTGATTTGGTCCGGCGAGGCCCTGCAGACGTGATGCGCGGTTCGGCGTCTCGCCGATCGCGGTCTGCTGGCGAGAATCACCTGAACCGATCGGCTCGCCGACGACCACCAGTCCCGTTGCGATGCCAATGCGGACCTGCAGCGATTCGCCGCCGACTGGTGTTTCGCCGACCGCGGCGGCAACGGCGAGGCCCGCGCGGACGGCGCGTTCGGCGTCAATCTCGCGGGCTCGCGGCCAGCCGAAATAGATCAGCACACCGTCGCCGACGTAACGCGCAATGAAGCCGTCAAACTGCTGGATCGTGTTGGCGACACGTGCCTGGTAGGTGCGAATGACCTCCCGCAGATCCTCGGGGTCGAGCCGCGACGAGATGGCGGTGGAGCCAACGATATCGCAGAACATCACGCTGAGCGGACGGCGCTCGGCTGTAGGCTCCGATGAGCTGAACTCTTTCGTCGGGCTCGTGGACAACCGAGCTGGATCATCAGCCGGCGTGCTTTCGGAGCGAAACGAGGCGATCGCCTCCAGGAGACGGCGGCGATGGCGGATTGAGCTAACGCCTATGCCCTTGAGCTCGTCGGCGGTCAGCGTGGGCAAAACCTCGAGGTCGACGTCATTCTTGGAAAATGCCGCCTCGTATTGTTCGAGACCGAGCGCTCGCAGCCAGTCCGCGACGTTCATTGGGCGCTCCCCCGTCCGCCGGCTGTTAGACCTTGGCTCCATCAGCCTCAATCTGTCCAGGAAGAAAGAGCCAGCGGTCACGGGGATCGCTGTGTCCGCTCAATGGTCCCTGAGCTCAATTTGTGCCATGAGCGCGTCCTCAATGCTCCGATGAGCGGCGGCAAGGATGCCATGATCTTACTGATGTCGGGCCGATCTCCGGACGCACAGCGCGCGTGGTGACACCGACGTTGCGCTGCGGCGGGGCGGCGGTATGGTTCTCACGCTCGACCGTCCACCCATGTGTATGACGGAGTTGAATGTGAAGAGACGAAGCCTGCTGCGTGCTGGAACCGCCGCGCTCGCGGCGGGGCTGGCGCGTCCTGCCATCGTCCGGGCGGCCGGGACGCGCGTCCTAAAATTCATTCCGCAGGCCGATCTGGCGGTGCTGGATCCGGTCTGGACCACTGCCTATGTCACCCGCCACCACGGCATGATGGTGTTCGACACGTTGTTCGGCACCGACGCGCGGTTTCAGCCGCAGCCGCAGATGGTCGCCGGGACGACGACCGGCGCCGACGGCAAGGAGTGGAACCTGACGCTGCGGGACGGGCTGAAATGGCATGACGGCACACCGGTGCTGGGTCGCGACTGCGTGGCGTCGCTGCAGCGCTGGGGCAAGCGGGACGCATTCGGTCAGGCCTTGATGGCGGCGACGGATGAGTTGTCGGCGCCGGATGACAAGACCATCCGGTTCCGGCTGAAACAGCCGTTTCCGCTGCTGCCGATGGCGCTGGGCAAGGTCAGCTCCTTGATCTGCCCGATGATGCCGGAGCGGCTGGCGAAGACCGATCCGTTCACGCAGGTGACCGAGATGGTGGGCAGCGGCCCGTTCCGGTTCAAGGCGGATGAGCGGGTGGCGGGGGCTCGCGTCGCCTATGAGCGGTTCGAAAACTATGTGCCGCGTGCGGATGGCACGGTGGAATGGACGGCGGGGCCGAAAATCGTGCATCTCGATCGTGTCGAGTGGAACGTGATCCCCGACGCCGCAACCGCGATGGGCGCGTTGCAGAGCGGCGAGGCGGACTGGTGGGAGCAGCCGACATTTGATCTGCTGCCGCTACTGCGGCAGACCCGCAATGTTGTGCTGGAAATCCTGGACCCGACCGGGTCGCCGTCGATGCTGCGGTTCAATCAATTGTATCCGCCATTTGACAATGCGGCGGTCCGGCGGGCGTTGCTGGGCGCGGTGGACCAGGCGGATTTCATGACCGCGGTCGCCGGCACCGATCCCTCGGGGTGGCGCGACAAGGTGGGATATTTCCCACCTGGGTCGCCGTTGGCGAGCGATGTCGGGATGCAGGCGTTGGAGGGTCCACGCGATCTGGAGAAGGTGAAGAAAGAACTGATCGCGGCCGGGTACAAGGGCGAGAAGGTCGTGGTGATGGTCGCGTCTGACCTCCCGGTTGTGAATGCGATGGGGCAGGTCGGCGTGGACATGCTGCAGAAGGTGGGCATGAACGTCGATGTGCAGGTCACCGACTGGGGATCGGTGGTGCAGCGGCGGGCCAGCCGCAAGCCGCCGGATCAAGGCGGGTGGAACGTGTTCTTTACCGCGTTCGGCGGCATCGACCAGTTTACTCCGGCCGGGCATCTGCCGCTGCGGGCCAACGGCACGGATGGCTGGTTTGGCTGGCCGACGGACCCGAAGTTGGAGGAACTGCGGGGCGCCTGGTTCGCCGCGCCGGACGTGGCGGCACAGAAGAAGATCGGCGAGGCGATTCAGGCCGAGGCGTTCCAGAGCGTGCCCTATTTGCCGCTGGGCGAGTATTTCCAACCGACGGCGCATTCCAAGGCGCTCAGCGGCGTGCTGAAGAGCATGCCGTTGTTCTGGAACGTCAGCAAAGCGGGGTAGGGGTCGGGGCGGTCTGGCAACCAAACACACCGAGGATCCGCAATGACCAACGCGATGGATCATACCAGCAGCCCTACCTGATGACCGTTTCCGCCCCAGATCGGTCACCCACGGCTGCGCCAAGCAATCCCGAAACAGACATGTCGTCCAAATGGCAAGTGCCGGTGTCCAGAACTCGGCGGGACTGCGTGAAAAACCACCCCCGCCGATAGATGGCGCATGATTCATTGCCTGGGAACGCCCCCGAGCCTAACTGCGGGACCACGTCAGCCTGTTGCGCAGCTGGACAACCAGCGGAATCGACGAAAGCTGCCGATGCGACCGAAGCGCAAGCTACTCCAGACGGCCACTCCCCAAGGCGATGAGACCGTCGCGGCAATTTGCGCCGTGGTCCGCCGCATCCACAAGGGTTGGGTTGCCACCTATGGCCAGGTCGCTGCGATGGCCGGCCTGCCGAGGCGCGCCCGCCTTGTCGGCCACGTACTACAGCATCTCGACCCGACAACCAATGTTCCCTGGCATCGTGTCGTCAACGCCAAGGGCGAGGTGTCCTACGCGCCATCCCGCAATGGCAGCGATGCCCTCCAGCAGCGCCTGCTGGAAAAGGAAGGCATCGAGTTCGACGACAGGCACCGCTTCAACCTGGAGCGATTCCGCTGGCTCGATTAGAAGTGGTAGCTGCCACTACCGACGCGGATCAAGCTACGAATCACCGCTGATCATCGTTCGGTACCTAAAATAAAGGGGACCGTGTAAAGGTCTGATCCGACGGAGTCCGGCACGGCGGTGCACACCCTAACATGCCAATATGGCGCACATCACTGGTCATGACCGGTCCCAACCTTGCTACCGCCGGGTGATGTCTCAACTTGAATTTCCGGTTCCGACCCAAGTCGGTCGGCGACTGCCCAATCGGGCGATGCCGGAACCGGAGGTCGAGCATCACACCGTGCCGCCGACGGCTCTGCGTCCATCTCGGCCGTTTAATCGGATGTTTGTATTGCTCCGAGCGGATCTCCGTCGGGTCGAGCCGATTGGTCAGGCTGCGCCATAACCGTTCGTTGGTGGGTTAGTTCTGCAGAGGTCCGCATCGTTCCCAGGAGGAGCCCCTTAGGCCCGTCCTTGGCGACGTGAAGATGCCCTCGATTGCTGCACCCCGAAGCGCTTTCGGTAGTCTCCCGGCTTAAG
>DASYBP010000436.1:0-5131 GCA_036500715.1 Rhodopila sp. | reverse complement strand
AATGGACGGCGGTCGTTCATGACGGCGGCGCTGGTGGCGATGGGTTCGCTGGCGCTGCTGTTGTTCGGTGGCTTCGTCACCAACATCTTTGCCGGGCTGGAAACCGGCATCGTGCAGAACGGCGGCCATCTCACGGTGTACCGGCACGGTTATTTTCTGTTCGGGCCCGGCAATCCCGCCGCCTACGGCGTCGACGACCATGCAGCGCTGATGCACGAGATCGAAGCCGATCCGGTGCTGCACGGCATGATCCAGGCGATAACCGCAACGCAATCTCTGGTCGGCATCGCCGGCAATTTCTCAGGCGGCGCCAGCGCGTCGAAAACGTTCTTCGGGATCGGCCTGATCGGAGCCGACCGGGAGAAGATGCGTAAATGGAACGACTATGCTGCGGGCCGGGTCTATCCCCCGGACGATCGCCTCAGCGACCCTTCCGCCGCGCGCGGGGTCATTGGCCGCGGCGTCGCCCGGATGCTGGGCCTGTGCGCGCCGCTGCACGTTCCGAACTGCCCCGCACCGGAAGCACTCGAAACCGTTGCCACCAACGGCGCGCCGCCGCTCGACCCCGGACTGGCCGATCTCGCCCGCGGCGAACAGGGATCCGACACGGCGCCGGACGCGACCCCGCGGATCGATCTGCTCTCCGCCACCGCCGGCGGCGCACCCAACATCGTCAGTCTGGCGGTCGCCGGCGTCGATATCCAGGCGGTGAAGGAAATCGACGACAACTATGTCGCGATGCCGTTGGCCTTGGCGCAGCAACTGGTCTACGGACGCAGCACCCACAAGGTAACGGCGATCGTGCTGCAACTTCACCACACCGCCGATCTGCCGGCGGCGCGGGCACGCCTAGAAGCGATAATCAGTGACAAGCACTTGCCGCTGGAGGTGCGGGACTTCCGCGAACTGAACCCGTTCTTCGTCCAGGTGGTCGGGATGTTCAGCGTGATCTTCATGTTCCTGGCCATCATCATGGGTCTGATCGTGCTGTTCGCGGTGGTGAACACCATGACGATGAACGTGCTGGAGCGCACCGGCGAAATCGGCACGGTGCGGGCGATGGGCGTGCGCCGGTCCGGCATCAGGCGGCTGTTCCTCCTGGAGGGCGCGTTGCTGGGTGCCCTCGGTGCGTCGGCCGGCGTGGTCCTGGCGTTCGTCGCGACCTGGGTGATCAACAATGCCGGGCTCGATTGGTTTCCGCCGGGGAATACCGATCCGATACCGTTCAGGTTGGCGTGGCCGACAGGGCCCGCTCTGCTGCTCGGCAGTTGGCTTGGGCTGACCTTGGTGGCGACACTGGCGACCGTGCCGCCATCAAACCGGGCTGCCAGGAGCCGCATCGTCGATGCGCTGCGTCATGTTTAAGCTAGTGTGGTTCCGAAGTCCGCCATACTGTGGATCATCTCCGGAGCGAACTTCGGAACAATCAACCACACTAGAAAACAGTACCTTGCTAGTGTCCTTATCGATTCGAAAGTCCGTAAGGCGGCTGCTCCACATTATGACGGACTTTCGAATCGGGACACTAGCGATCGCTCTGATGACCGTCCTCGCCATTGCCTCCGCCGGCGGCGCCTGGGCGCAATCCGCGCGCGAGATCATCGCCGCGGCCGACAAGGTGCGCAACCCAGCGGACCCATTCCATATCACCACGATACTGACCGAATATGTCCGCAGCCAGCCGAAGGACAGCACAGTCCTCGTCGTCTACTCGAAGGAAGACAAAGCGTCCGGCCAGTTCCGCAATCTGGTGCGCTACGTTGAACCCCCACGTGACGCCGGAAAAATGGCTCTGTTGGACGGCCAGAATCTCTGGTTTTACGATCCGGCGGCGAAATCGAGCGTACGCATTTCCGCCCAGCAGCGGCTGGTCGGGCAGGCGTCGATCGGCGATGTGCTGACGGTGAATTTCGCCGTCGATTACACCGGCACGTTGTTGGGTAACGAAACGATTGCCGATGCGGAAAAGCAACAGCGGAATTGCTGGCATCTCGATCTTCGAGCGGCGACCTCGACCGCGGTGTATAGCCGAGCGGAATATTGGGTAGAAAAGGGGACGTTCCGGCCAGTCAAGGCGAAGTTCTGGTCGGACAGTGGGCGAATCCTCAAGGTACTGTATTATCGCGATTTCGTGCAGCGGCTCGGTGCGGTTCGCCCGGGATCGGCGGTGATCATCGACGCGGTGGACTCCACGCTGGTGACAACTGTGCGGTTCGACAATCCAGCATTCCAGGACATTCCAGATTTCTGGTTTCAACGCGATTACCTGCCTCGGCTGCGGCCCGAGTAATGCCCGCCGCGGCGGCGGACCTAGTAATGTCTGCCGCGGCTGCGGCCCGAGTAACCCGCTATGTCTTGCTGGCCGCGTCGCTTGCCGCCGCACCGGCGGCAGCGGACGAGGACACCGATCTTAGCCGCATTCCGACCGAAACCGCCCCCGCAACGTCGGCACCGACCTCGTCGAAGAATGTGAACTACATTGGCGATGCGCTTTCCTTCTCGGGCCTGCGCGATAATCTCGCGGTCCCGCTGCCGCCGCCGACACCCGCGAGTTGGGAGAACTGGTTGTTTCTCGATTCCCGCGACGAATGGAACCTCGGCGAAGACTGGCGTCTCGACTACAGCGGACGGCTGAATTTTCGCACCTCCAACGCCCTTACGTTCCCCAATCATGACAACGTGCTGAACGAGATGCGGGAACTCTTTGTCCAGTTTCAGCCCAATCCCACGACGTGGATCGAACTGGGACGCGTCAACATCCGCAACGGGGTTGCCCTCGGCTACAACCCGACGGACTTCTTCCGGCCCCGAACTGTCATCGATCCGCTGACCGCCGATCCGTCCGTGCTCCGAGAGGATCGTCTGGGCACCCTGATGGTGTCGGTGCAGTCGCTATGGCAATTCGGATCGATCCAACTGGCCTATGCCCCAAGGGTAACCCTTCCCACCGCGATCTACACACCGCGTGACGAACCCAGTTTCGATCCCGGGCTGGATCGGACTAATGCCCAGGACCGCTTCCTGGCGAAAGCCAGCCTGAACATCGCGCCGTCCTTCAACCCGGAGGTGCTGTTCTACCATGCCGGCACCCGCTCGCAGATCGGCGCCAACCTGACCGCCCCGGCCGGCCACGACACCGTGCTGTACCTGGAATGGGCTGGCGGCGTCCGCTCGGACATCATCACCGACGCATTCAGCTACGGCCAGACGACGGGGACCCTACCGGCATCGGTCACCAGCCTGCTGCCGAACGACCCCAGTGCGCGCTTCATGAATGATCTCGCGGTTGGAGCGTCCTACGCGACCGAGAACCGCATGACTTTCAACCTGGAATATCACTTCCACCAGGCCGGCTTCTCGTCCAGCGATTGGCGCAACTGGTTCGCGGCCTCGGCGCAGCGCGGGTCCGTCCAAGGCGTGAACGCGGCACTATGGTATATCCGTTCCTACGCCCAGGATCAGCAGGAACCGGTGGCGCGGCACACCGCGTTTCTGCGCTTCGACTGGCAGGATGCATTCATCAAGGATGTCGAGGTGACCGCCTTGGCCTCCATTGATCTGCAGGACGGGTCAGGCTTCATGCAGACGACCGTCGGTTACAATCTCTCCCGCGCCTGGACGGTCAGTGTTCTCGCCAGCGGCTCCTACGGCGGGCGGCGGTCGGACTTCGGCAGCATACCGGTAGCCGAAACCCTGCTGCTGCGCGCGGCCCGTTACTTCTGAACGGCGCGCCGCTGTTCGTAGCGACACAAAAACTGTAAGACACCCCGCGATGTCGACAGGCCGGCTCCATCTGTCCGGGCTTCTTGCGGTGCTGCTGGCGCTGATAGCGCAGCTTGGTGCCGGCGCTGCCACGCCGCAGATCGACCCGGTCCTAGGTGCCGGCGTCCTCTGTCACACCGACGACAACGGCAATCCGCCCACCCACGCCCCAAGTCACCCCGTCGACTGCCCGCTCTGCCCGCTGTGCGCGATCGCCCACGCCCACCCGGCCCTACTGACGCCGCCCGCCCCGACCGTACCCCTGACCTCAGCGCTGGCAATCCTTCGCCCGGAGCTCCCGCCGCCCGCCACCGCGCCGCCAGCGCCTCACCGTCCGCCCAGCCAACCCAGAGCGCCGCCGATCCTCTCCTGAACCTGCCGACTTTTGTCCGCATCAGGAGACGACCCCATGTACTCGCGTTATCTGTTGGCCGCCCTCATCGCCGGCACCTTGCCGCTGTCTCGGCATGCCTGCGCGCATGGCTTTGCCGGCGACCACATGTTCATCAGCACCCTGTTGATCGACGATCCCAACATAGCCGATGAGGCGAGCCTACCCACCTTCAGCTATCTGCCGCAGCCAACCAATGGTGGCCCCGCACCCGACCTGTCCAGCCTGGGCTTGGAGTACGACAAGCGCATCACCCAGAACTTCGGTTTCGAAATCAACGACGGCTACAACTGGCTCACCCAGCCCGGCGGAAAAACCGCCAATGGCTGGCAGAACCTCGTCGTGACGTTGAAATACAAACCCTATGTCAACGCTGAACATGAGTTCATTGCATCGATCGGTCTCCAGCGCGTCGTCGCCCGCACGGGCGCCAACGGCTCGAATGGCGCGGTTCTAGGCAATGATGACAGCAGCTCCACGATCCCGACACTCTACTTCGGCAAGGGGTTCGGCGACGTCCCGGTTGGCTGGCTGCGCCCATTCTTTTTGACCGGCGAGTTGGGATACCAGATCGCCGACAAGGCACTGAAGGTCGATCCGGTCACCTACGTCCCGATCAACAACGGCATCTCGAACGCCTGGACCGGCGGGCTTACGCTGCAATACAGCATCCGCTACCTGTCGGCTGAAGTGAAAGACTACGGGCTGCCCGGTTTCGTCAACCGGTTGACCCCGGTGATCGAACTCGCATGGTCCTCCCCGGCCAGCAAGCCAAGCCAGCTTGCAACGCAGTATCTGTGGGGCATCGGACTCAACTACACGGCCAGGACCTACGCATTCGGATTGGAGGCGCTGGTACCCGGCAACCGCGACACCGGCTCCCACCTCGGGGTGATCGCACAGTTCCATCTCTATTTCGATGACATGTTCCCGCACAGTTTGGGCAAACCTATCGTCGAGTGGTTCTGACGCTATGAA
>DASYBP010000435.1:0-4090 GCA_036500715.1 Rhodopila sp. | reverse complement strand
AGGCGGCACCGGGACGCTAGAAAAGGGGAAGCTGCAGCCGCGCCGCGCTCTTCGGGCTTTCGCCCGCCGCGGCCAGGTCAATGTCTCGATCGTGACAAAATCACCGGGCTCGACCGTGACAACCGGCGGCAACGATCGGCTCAAATAGCCCCAATGTATAGTCGCCGGCGTGGCTGGCAGGAAAACGTGATTGGTGCCAGCAATCAAACGGTCAGTCACGCGACCTCCGCATCGGAATGTTTGATGACCACCCAGTGCGCCAGTAGCTGCCTGATGCAGCTGGTGTGCCAGCCGCGGCAATCATCGAGACGGGATGGTGAGATAGAAGAGTGTCAGTCATCGGACGCATGTTCCATATCAGCAAGCGGTTCACGAACCCAGTCAAGTTCTCCACGTTCGTGAGGCTGACCGCCGCCGCATACGGGTGCTCGACGAAATGGAATAGACACGCGGACCGCGAGACCCGCGGCGTCAGTGCTGACATGTCAGGAGCGGGTTTGGCTAGCTTTTGGGCTGGTCCGATGCCGCATGCGCGATGCGCGGCCGAGTTGGCACTGAGGGTGGGAATGGCCCCGCGGCGCACCAACCACCGAGGCGGACCCGAACTGCGGCAACATCGGGTGCTGGCATGGAACTTGCTCCGATCATTTCCGGACCAGGCCGGTGGCACATGAAGCGGCGCGAGTTTCTAAAGGGTGCGGCAACAGCGGCGGCGGGAACGCTGGCGGCGGCGTATATCCGGCCAGCCGTTGCGCAAAGCCGTAAAGAGACACTGCTGACGTTGTCCGAGAGCGGCCCAAACAACCTCGACATCATGGGGGTGGGGACTAACCGGCCGGGTTACGAGGTGTCGTGGAATACCTACGACCGGCTTGTCACTTATGGCGTCAGGAAGGATGAAAACGGCAACGACCATTACGACTACACCAAGTTCGAACCGGAACTCGCGGAATCCTGGGATCTCCGCGACATGTCGGTGACCTTCAAGCTGCGCAAAGATGCGACGTTCCACGACGGTACGCCGGTCACCGCTGCCGACGTCAAGTGGTCCTTCGACCGTGCAGTAACCGTGGGCGGGGTACCGACCTTCCAATTCAAGGCCGGTTCGTTGGAGAAGCCGGAACAATTCGTTGTCGTCGATGACCACACCTTTCGCGTCGATTTCGAGCGCCGGGACAGACTGACCTTGCCTGACCTGGCGGTGCCAACGCCGATCGTGATCAATTCCGGGCTCGCCAAAAAACACGCGAGCGACAAAGACCCTTGGGCGATGGAATGGCTGAAGAACGCCGAGGCCGGTAGCGGCGCGTTTCAGGTCGAGAAATGGACGCCCGGACAAGAAATCATCTTCCGCCGGTTCGACGGCTGGAAGTCTGGGCCGTTGCCGAGGATCGAGCGAGTGATCTGGCGGACCGTGCCCTCGGCGGGCACCCGCCGCGCGCTGATGGAGCGCGGCGATGCCGATATCTCGGTCGATCTGCCGCCCAAGGACGTCTCCGAGATGGTCAAGGAAAACAAGCTCAAGGTCGTCGGCACGCCGATCGAGAACGCGATCCAATACTTCGACATGAACGTAAAGATGAAGCCGTTCGACAACGTCAAGGTGCGTCAGGCGGTGGCTTACGCGATCCCCTATCAAAAGATCATGGATGCCGCGATGTTCGGCCGTGGCAAGCCGATGTTCGGCGGACCGGCTAAAGTCACCGAGTCGGTCTGGCCGCAGCCGAGCCCCTATGTCACCGATCTCGCCAAGGCAAAAGAGCTTCTCGCCGAGGCCGGTCTATCCGGCGGTTTCGAAACGACGCTGTCGTTCGATCTTGGCGCCGCCGTGATCAATGAGCCAATTTGCGAGTTGGCGCAGGAGAGCCTCGGCCAGGTCGGTATAAAAGTCACCTTGAACAAAATACCCGGGGCCAATTGGCGCGCGGAGTTCGCCAAGAAAACGTTGCCTTTTAGCGCCAATGTGTTCGGCGGCTGGCTCAATTACCCGGAATATTTCTTCTTTTGGAATTACCACGGGCAGAACTCGATCTTTAATACGATGTCGTACCAGAACCCGGCAATGGACAAGCTGATCGATGCCGCCCGGTTCGAAACCGATCCGCAAAAATACAAAGAGGAAACCATAGGCTTCATCCGCATCGCTTTTGACCAGGCGCCGCGGGTCCCGCTGTTTCAGCCCTATCTCGACGTCGCAATGCAGAAGAACGTCATCGGTTACCGCTATTGGTTCCACCGCCAGTTGGACTACCGCCAATTGGCAAAGACGTAACGGGAGGCGATCGACATGAGTGCCACTTGTGAACCAATCTCTGCAATCGCCGACCGGCCCAATTCGGAGCCAGGTCCTCTGCCGCAGCGGGGCAATGGCCCCGGCCCTTGGCTGCCCAGATTGGTTGCGGCAGCGATCCGGAAAAGACGCCAAATGCGCGAAGCGCTCCAGCGTACGTGGCATCGCCTCCCCACCGGAAACGGCGGTCCGCATTCGCCGTGGGAGGATCATCCCGAGGGCGATAGTATCTGGGACGATCCGATGCTGTGGGTGCTGATTATGATGCATTGAGATGCTGGTTCTGCGCCGCCTGGCCACGGCGCTTCCTAGCGTCGTTGGCGTGATCATCGTGACGTTCCTGCTGACCCGCGCTTTACCCGGCGATCCGGCCGTCTACTTTGCTGGTCCGGCGGCGACCCAGCAGGCGATCGCTCAGATCCGCCATCTGATGGGTTTCGATCGCAGCCTGCCGATGCAGTTTTTCGACTATCTGCGCCATCTGGTGCACGGCGATCTCGGCACCTCTCTTACGACCGGACAGCCGGTGCTCAGGGAATTGGCAACGCGGCTGCCAGCTTCGGCCGAACTGACATTGTCGGCTCTGCTGCTGTCGGTGGGGATAGCGGTGCCGCTTGGCATCGCGGCGGCATTGCGCCCCGGCTCACTGGTCGATCATGCCTGCCGCATCGTCACTACCGCCGGCGTTTCGCTGCCGACCTTTTTTACCGGCCTGTTGCTGATCTACGTGTTTTATTATATCGCAGGCTGGGCGCCAGCTCCACTCGGCCGGCTCGATGTCTATTCGACGCCGCCGCCGCATTGGAGCGGCTTTTATCTTGTCGACAGTCTCGTCGCCGGCGATTTTGATACATTCCGTGCGGCACTGGGTCAATTGATCCTGCCGGCAGCGACAATGGCGATCTTTTCGTTGGCTCCGTTGGCGCGAATCACCCGGGCATCGATGCTGGCCGCATTGGGCAGCGAATTCATCCGCACCGCCCGCGCCAGCGGCCTCGCACGCCGCCGTATTGTCTATGGCTATGCGTTGCGCAACGCGCTCCTGCCGGTAATTACCACGCTGGGAATGGTGTTTTCGTTCATGCTCGGCGCCAATGTACTGGTCGAAAAGGTGTTCGCCTGGCCCGGGATCGGCTCCTATGCGGTCGAGGCGCTGATCGCGTCGGATTATGCGCCGGTACAGGGCTTCGTTCTGGTCATGGCGCTGCTCTACGTCGCGCTGAACCTCATTATCGATCTGGTGTACGGCGTCATCGACCCACGGGTGCGGCTTGAAGCATGACCATCACAGCGTTTGCCGGGATCGGGATAAAGAGGTTTGACGGGACGCTGCGGCATGCTGCTTACGTGCTCGGTGAGAACCCAGTCACCGGATTGGCGTTTGCCCTGTTCTCGGTGTTCGTGCTGTTCGCGGCGTTCGGTCCGGCAATCGCACCCTACGATCCACTCGCCAGTGATACCGCGCGGGCGCTGACCGGTCCGTCGTCGGCCCATTGGTTTGGTACCGACCAACTTGGCCGCGACATCTTCTCGCGCGTCGTCGTCGCGACCCGTCTCGATCTCGGGATCGCGATGATCGCGGTCGCGCTCGCCTTCACCGCGGGCACCCTGCTCGGGCTCACGGCGGGCTATTGCGGTGGCTGGGCAGACCGCATCATCGGCCGCGCCGTCGATACGATCATGGCATTCCCGTTGTTCGTGCTGGCCATGGGCATAGTTGCCGCACTCGGCAACAGCATCGCCAATATTGTCTATGCTACCGCGATCATCAATCTGCCGATATACGCCCGACTCGCCCGC
>DASYBP010000434.1:0-4540 GCA_036500715.1 Rhodopila sp. | reverse complement strand
GCTACCGCCGCAGGTCGGATATCCGGCTCTCCGCCTCTTCTCGCGACGTCTCCAAGGCCTGTTGCGCGAGGTCGCGCGCGAAGCCGGCCCTCGCCATGATCCCCATCTCCTTCGCTCGAACCTCGGCATCAACCTCGCCGGTTGCGCGAAACGGTCCGATCCGACGCTTGCGCGCCAGTACCAGCGCCGCTGCCAGCTCGGTCTCCGCGCCCGCGGCCGACACCGATCGAGCCAGGGCCGGCGTCACGCCTTTGGCGACCAGCCGCATCTGGATCGAGCGCATGGATTGTCCGTTGCGTACGAGGCTGCGCGCGCGACTTTCGGCGAACGCCGCGTCACTTAGGGCACCAGCCTCCGCGAGACGCGCCACAGCTCCGTCAACCGCCGCCCGAGCGGCGTCAACCATTGGCTCCGCGGCGTCTGCGTCCGGCTGCGCGCGGGCCCAGCGGTCAATCCGCCGCAGCAGTACGCGCCGAACGCCTGCCTCGGTCGCGGCATAGCGGACGAGATAGTCAAGGGCGGCCTGATACAAACTGCCGGCGTCTGGGGGTGAATCGGTCGACATCCCGTAACGATGCCTGTCCCCGAGATGCCTGTCCACGACCAAAACGCCAGCTATTTCAGGCGCTGGCGCCTGTCGACCGCAACCTGCTGTGCACCGGACTCCCTCCGGCGCTTGTCCCCCGAGGACCGAGTCGGTGGCCGAGCCCACACACCGCTGATGGGTCGGGCGCAGCAGCGCCCCGCTGACGCCATCGTTGGAGCGGCGATCGCCTTCTGGCTACGCGCCTTGCTGCGACGCCGCCGAGAATGGCAGCGAGCGCAAACGTTTTCCGCACGCAGCAAAAATGGCGTTGGAGATCGCCGGCGCAACCGCGGGCACGCCAGGCTCCCCGACGCCGGTGGGGGCTTCGCCCGAGGCAGCAATGTGCACCTCGACTGTCGGCATATCCACGATGCGCAACGGCTCGTAGTCGTGGAAGTTCGACTGGTCCACCTCGCCGTTTGTTAGGGTGATCTTGTTGCGCAGCGCAGCACCGAGGCCGTATCCCACGCCGCCCTCCATCTGTGCCACCACGATATCGGGATTGACCGCGATGCCGCAATCGACCGCACACACCACCTTATCGACCTTGAAGGTGCCGTTGTCGGCTACCGTGACCTCGGCGGCCTGAGCGACAAATGTCTTGAAGGACTCGTGTACGGCGATACCAATGCCGCGGCCCTTGGGCAGCGCCTGTCCCCAACCGGCTTTCTCAGCCGCGAGTTTCAGCACGCCGGCGTGACGCGGGTGGTCCTTCAGCAGGGCAAGGCGGAACTCGACCGGGTCCTTGCCGGCCGCGTGCGCGAGGTCGTCGATCATGACTTCAACGACCTGTGCGGTGTGGGTATGGCCGACAGAGCGCCACCACAGGACCGGCACCGGCGCGCGGACCGGATGCATCGCGATCGAGACATTCGGGACCGCGTAGGGCATGTCGGGGACGCCTTCGATCGAGAGACTGTCGATCCCGTTGCGGACGGTAAATTTCTCAAACGGCGTGCCTTCCATAATCTGCTGCGCGACGATGTGATGATCCCACGCGATGATCCGGCCGTCCTTGTCGAGCCCTGCTCGGACTTTGTGATACACCATCGGGCGGTAATAGCCGCCCCTGATGTCGTCCTCGCGTGTCCAGACCAGGTGGACAGGCCGCTGACCGCCCCATGCCTTGGCGATCGTCGCGGCCTCGACAAAGTAGTCGGCGCCGGGCGTTGCGCGCCGCCCGAATGACCCGCCGGCGAACAGCGTATTGATCTTCACTTGCTCAGGCTTGATGCCCAGCACCGCGGCGACCGCGCCTTGCTCGACGGTCTGGAACTGCGAGCCGGCCCAGATTTCGCAGCCGTCGGCGGTCAGTTCGACCACACAGTTGAGCGGTTCCATCGGGGCATGCGCCAGGTAGGGAAACTCGAATTCTCCCTCGACGACTTTGTCAGCCGAGGCAAGGGCCTTCGTGGTGTCGCCGACGGCGACCGCTGGCAGGCCGATTTCGGCCGCGCGCTTCTTGTAGTCGGCCAGAATGGCATCGGATGAACGTGTCTCGGCCTTGGAGAAATCCCAGTCGATGTTCAGTGCGTCGCGGCCCTGCTTCGCGGCCCAGGTTGTCGTTCCCAGAACGGCGACGCCCATCGGCACGCGGACGATGTCCACCACGCCCGGCAACGCCGTGGCAGCCGAGGCATCAAAAGCCTTGACTGTGCCACCGAATTTGGGCGAGCGAGCCAGCACGGCGTAGACCATGTTGGGGCGCTTGACATCCATCGCATAGATTGTCTTGCCGGTGATCTTGTTGGGCGTGTCGAGCCGTTTCACTTCACGCGAACCGATCAGCCGGAAGGCCGCCGGATCCTTCAGTGTCGGGTTCTGCGGCACCGGAAGCTTTGCGGCGCTCGGCGCCAGCGTTCCTAACCGCGCAGTCTTGCCGGTCGGCGGGTGTCCAACCACGCCCTTTTCCACGGTGATCTCGGATGCCGGCACCTGCCATTGGTCGGCAGCGGCTGTCACCAGCATCTCGCGCGCGGCTGCAGCGGCGGACCGCAGTTGCATCCAGGAATTGGCGATCGAGGTTGATCCACCGGTGCCTTGCAGCCCAAAGGCCAGGTTGCTGTAGAGGGCGGCGTTCGCCGGCGCGAATTCGGCGCGCATCTGCGGCCAGTCGGCGCCGAGTTCGTCGGCGACGATGGTGGTCAGACCTGTCGCGACGCCCTGCCCTTTGTCGAGATGCTTGATAATCACCGTGACCGTGTCATCCGGCGCGATGCGGATGAACGCGTTTGGCATCGGTGCCGGCTGTGACCGGGCGGCGGTCTCGGCGGCGAACGCTGGTGGCGAAATATGGGTGGCGATCACCAGTGCGCCACCAAGTGCTGCCGAACCCTTTAGCAGGTTGCGGCGGGAAAGGCGCTCGTTGCGCCGCGCTGTCAATGTCAACATGCTCAGGCCCTCATCATCGTGGCGGCTTGATGGATGGCGGCGCGAATGCGCACGTAGGTGGCGCAGCGACAGACATTGCCGTTCATGGCGGTGTCGATATCGGCGTTGGTCGGTGACTGGTTCTGGCTGAGCAGCGCCACGGCGCTCATGATCTGGCCGGATTGGCAATAGCCGCATTGCACGACATCGAGATTTGTCCAGGCGGCGTGGACGGCGTCCGATGCCTTACCTTTGATCCCTTCGACCGTGGTGATCTTGCCGGCGCCAACCTCGGATATCGGGGTCTGGCATGAGCGGATAGGAGTGCCGTCGAGGTGCACGGTGCAGGCACCGCAAAGTCCGGCGCCGCAGCCGAATTTTGTCCCCGTCAGCTCTAGCTCGTCACGGATGACCCAAAGCAGCGGCGTGTCCGGATCGACCTGAACATCCTTTGTGGACCCGTTTATATTCAGCGCGATCATGTGGTCTTTCTCCCTTTTGCTTGCGCACGTAAGTCGACTATTCGTCCGGTCTCGCGGTTGAACTTGCGCCTGATCTTTTGCCTGAACTCGCGCGCAGTTCGCCGCTGTGCGGGTGGCTGAATCTGCTCTTCATCCAGGAACACACGGATATGGCGGGTAAGCGGCCTGCTCGCCTGCCGTAAAATGATCGTAGGCGCTGATTGCTACCTGCGACAACAGGCAAAATGGCAGAGCAAGCGAATCGGTTGTTTGACAGCGTCTAACCGATCGCCAATGATCCGGCTTCCCCGGACCTGCCCCCGAAAGGTCGCGGGCGGGCGATTCCGTTGGGACGACGCAGGACAAGGTCAAATCCGGATGATTTCCGCGCTGTTGCCGAACTACGCACGTGCCGACCTCGCTTTCGAGCGGGGCGAGGGCGCCTGGCTGTGGACGGTAGATGGCCGACGATTGCTGGATTTTGGGTCGGGCATCGCCACGGCCAGCCTGGGACATGGGCATCCGCACCTGGTCAAGGCGATCGCCGATCAGGCCGGCAAAGTGATGCACACCTCCAATCTGTACCGCATTCCGCAGGCGGAACGGCTGGCCCAGCGACTGGTCGACGTGACCTTCGCCGACAGCGTATTCTTCTGCAACTCGGGCGCCGAGGCGAACGAGGGCATGATAAAGATGATGCGCCGCGCCATGTCCGACGCGGGCAAGCCGGAGCGCGTCCGTTTCATTTGCTTCGAGGGCGCATTCCATGGCCGCACGCTGGCGACCCTCGCCGCCACCGGCAATCCGCATTATCTCGAAGGCTTTGGTCCGGTAGTGGAAGGTTTTGACCACGTCGCGTTCAACAACATGAACGCGGTACGGGACGCGATCAGGCCGGAGATCTGCGGCATCATCGTCGAACCCATTCAGGGTGAGGGCGGCGTCCGACCGGCCGATATGCAGTTCCTGCGCGATCTGCGCGCGGTGTGTGACGAGTACGACATCATCCTCGGCATGGACGAGGTGCAGTCAGGGATGGGCCGCACCGGAAAGCTGTTCGCTCATGAATGGTCCGGCATCACTCCCGACGTCATGTCCGTGGCCAAAGGCATCGGCGGCGGCT
>DASYBP010000433.1:0-8411 GCA_036500715.1 Rhodopila sp. | reverse complement strand
TGGATCGCCATCACAATGGTTTTCCGCCGAAACACCAGCATGATCATTCCCGTGAGCAGGGCTCCGGCGAACAGGATGGCCGCGATCGTGCCGAATGAACCGACCCCGGCGGCGACGCCTCGTGCCGGCCCACGCAACGCCAGGACCAGAATTCCAAGGCCGATCGTGCCGACGACCCCGTGAGCGATCCCAGCGACGTGCGGCGGGCGGGGTGCGCCGTCAATGTGGTGAAGGTGCCAAAGCGCGAGCCCCGTCCCAGCGGCGACCGCGAACGTGACGATCCAGACTGCGACCGCGATCAAAGCCCTTACGCGACCACGCCAAGGCCGCGCAGACGCCCAATCTCGTCGGCCGTGTAACCCGCTTCGGCCAAAACGGATTCGTTATGCTCGCCTACCGACGGCGCGCGCCGCGCCGGGATTTTGCTCACGCCATCGATATGGAATGGCGTCGCCACCGTCAGATTCAGGCCGTCGGCGAACGGCACCAGCGCCCCTGAGTGGCGCATCTGAGGGTCGTCCATGGCCTCGTTCACCGTGGCGACGATGCCAAACGTGACGCCGACACCGTCCAGGATGGTGCGCCATTCCACCAAATCTCGCCTGGAGAAAACTTCGTCCAGGATCATCACCAGCTCGCTCGCATGCTGCTTGCGCGCGTCCGGTGTGGCGAAGCGGGGATCGTTCGTCAGGTCTTCGCGACCGATAGCGTTTAGAAACGAGGTCAACTGGCGTTGTTCGTTGAACAGCGCCATGATGAACCAGCGGCCGTCGCGTGTCTGGTAGTGGTTGGCCAGCGCGTTTGGCGCATTGTCACGGTGCGGGCGCAACCGAACGTTCTCTCCGAACAGCCGCGTCTGTACCGCGCAGGCATTCGCCCACAGGCCGCTCTGCAACAGAGAAGACCGAACCACACCTCCCTGCCCGGTCTTTTCCCGCCGGTACAATGCCGTTACGATCGCGGCATAGAGGCCGGTCGCGCTGGGATGATCGCCCATCCCGGGCATCGAACGGGACGGCACTGTGTCTGTGTCCGCGCGGACCATGTCCATCAGGCCGCTGCGCGCCCAGTACGCAGTAGAATCAAATCCGGTTTTCGCCGCTTCTTCACCTTCCTCGCCGTAAGCCGTAAAGGACCCATAGATCAGGCGTCGGTTCAACGGCATCAGATCCGCCGGCGCCATCCGCAGCCGGTCACGCACCGGAAGCGGAAAGTTGGTGATGAATATATCGGCCGAAGCGACCAGACGATGCAGCACTACCTGTCCATCCGGATGTTTCAGATCAAGAGCCAGACTGCGTTTGTTGCGCGATGTGAGCTGCCAGTAGTAGTCGACCTTCTTCCCCGGAATCGGCGTTGACGCACGCCAGGGATCGCCGGCGCCGGGCGGCTCGACCTTGATCACCTCGGCACCGAAGTCGGATAGGATGGTCGCCGCCGCCGGCCCGGCGATCCAACTGGCGCAGTCTATGACCTTAAGGCCGGTGAAGAGGCTGTCGGTCATGGCGCCTGGCTGCTAAAAATGATCGTCCCGGAGGCAGCGAACATGCCGCCGACACCGTGACAAACCGAGATCTTCGCGTCTGGGATCTGCGCCGCTGCCGCGCCGCGCATCTGCCGAACACTCTCCTGCAACGCGTACATTCCGTACATGCCGGAGTGCATATACGACAGTCCGCCGCCATTGGTGTTCAAAGGCAATAACCCGCCTGGCGCCGTGTTGCGGCCGGCAATGAGGGCGGCGGCCTCGCCCCGCGGAACGAATCCGAGGTCTTCGAGGCCATAAAGCGGCAAATGGGCGAAGGCGTCGTAGATCATCAAGTGATCGACGTCCTTATGACTGACTCCCGCCTCCTTGAACGCTGTTGGACCGGCGACGCGGAAGGCGCGCGAACTGGTAAAGTCCTCCATCTGGCTGACCAACGGCGTTTCCGCGCTCTCGCCGGTGCCCAGGATGTAGACCGGTTTGGTGGGAAAATCCTTGGCACGTTCAGCGGAGGTCAGGATCAGCGCACCGCCGCCGTCGGTCACCAGACAGCACATCAGCAGCCGGAACGGGTAGGCGATCATCCGGCTGTTCAGCACGTCGTCCGTGGTAATCAGATTGCGAAACGTTGCGCGAGGGTTCTTCGAGGCCCATTCCCGCTGCACGACGGCGACCATGGCGATTTGCTCCTCGGTCACACCATAAGTCTTCATGTACCGCAGCACGGGTATGGTGAACATACTCGGTGGGCCCATCGGCCCGAACGGTTGCTCGAACTGGCCGTTCAACGATTGCGGATGCACCGAACGGGGCGGGTTGCCAACGCGAGATTTTCCCGACTCACCGTGCGTGATCAGGATCGTTTTCGCCAACCCAGATTCGATCGCAGCCGCGGCGTGGCGGACGTGGATCATGAAGCTGCAACCGCCGACAGACGTGCCATCCACCCAGGTTGGGGTGATGCCCAGATAGTGTGCGAGCTGCACTGGCGTTTCGCCGGCCGTCGCAATGCCGTCGACATCCTTCGGCTTCAGGCCGCAATCGACCATGGCGTTCAACGCAGCGTCGGCGTGCAGGCCGATTTGCGACAGTTCGGGGACGACGCCCAGACGGGTGGTCTCGGCGGCGCCAACGACGGTGACTGTGTTGTGCGGCATTGGATCAGCCTTTCCCCGATTGGGTCGCAGCGGGGCGGAAGAGGGGGAGCGTAATGGTATCGGTCTGCGGCTCAAAAACGACTTCCACCGGCATATCCAGCACCAGCGCCTCGGGAGTCTGCGGACAATCCACGATGTTGGTCATCATCCGCGGACCCTCAGCCAGTTCCACTACGGCGATGGCGTAAGGTGGCGTAAAGCCGGGCACCGGTCGATGATGGATGACGTAGCTGTACAGAATCCCTTTGCCGCTGGCCCTGGTCACCGATACTCTGCGCGATGCGCACACCGGGCAGAATGGCCGCGGCGGAAAATACACCTTGCTGCACTCCTCGCAGCGCTGCAGCAGCAGCTCGTTGGCCATGGTGCCATTCCAGAAATGCTGGGTTTCCGGGGTCGGCTGCGGCAAGGCGCGTCCGGGTGTCGCCATCGTTCGTCTTCCTCCAGTCGGATGTCGCGAACGTTAGGCGATCAACCCCCAAGCGGGCAAATCCCAGCGGGCAAATTTACGTCCGGGCGACGACGACCTTGGTACGCGACGGGCGTGTCATCGCCTCCAGTTGCAGCAGTTCGTTAAGCTGGACCTCGGTCAGCAGTCCCTCATCCAGCACCACCTCCGCAACCGAGCGCCGTTCCGCCAGCGCCCGCTTGGCGACCCGAGACGACGCTTCGTAACCCAGTGCGGGCACCAACGCGGTAACCAGCCCGATGCTGCCGCGGACCAGGCTCTCGCAGCGTTCGCGATCCACCTCGATGCCTTCAATGCAGCGCGCGCGCAACGTCTCTACCGCTGCAGTCAGCATGCGCAGCGAATTCAGCACGCAGTAGCCGATGGTGGGTTCAAAGGCGTTCAGCTGCAACTGGCCACCCTCCGCGCACATCGTTATGGTAAGGTCATGACCGATGACCAGAAACGCGACCTGATTGACGACCTCGGGAATCACCGGATTGACCTTGCCTGGCATAATGGACGACCCCGCCTGAACCGCCGGCAGACGCAGTTCGCCGAAGCCGGTACGCGGGCCGCTCGAAAGCAGACGAAGATCGTTGCAGATCTTCGACAGCTTTATCGCGACGCGCTTCAGCAGGCCGGAGAACAGCACGAATGCGCCCATGTCGGAGGTCGCCTCAATCAGGTTCTCCGCCAACAGCAGCGGCTGGCGGGCCACTCGTGCCAGCTCTTCAACCACAAGCGTCGCATAGCGGGGATCGGCATTGATGCCGGTGCCGATCGCCGTCGCCCCCAGGCTGATCTCACAGAACAGCCGCCGGATTTCCGCCAGCCGCGCGACGTCCTCCTTCAGCGTGATATAGAACGCGTCGAACTCTTGCCCCACCGTCATCGGCACCGCGTCCTGAAGCTGGGTGCGGCCCATTTTCAGGACGTCGGCGAACTCCACCGATTTGGTTTTGAAGGCGAAGGCGAGGTCGTCCAGCGCCTGGGCGAGTGGCAGCATGGCGAAGATGACGGACAGACGCAGGGCAGTCGGATAGGCATCGTTGGTCGACTGCGACATGTTGACGTGGTCGTTCGGGTGCAGCGTTTTGTAGTCACCGCGCGGTCGTCCCATCGTTTCCAACGCGACGTTGGCAATCACCTCGTTGGCGTTCATGTTGGTGGAGGTACCGGCGCCGCCCTGGATCGCGTCGACCACGAACTGATCGTGGAAGCGGCCTTCCTCGGCGATCAGCAGACAAGCCTTCTCAATAGCCGCCGCCTTGACGGGATCAAGGTGACCGAGCCGCCTGTTCGCGCGCGCTGCCGCGAGCTTTACCAGGGCCAGGGCGCGGACCAGATTGGGAAAGTGGCCGACCGGCACGCCCGTGATGTGGAAGTTCTCCACCGCCCGTTGACTATGAACACCCCAATAGACTGACACCGGAACATCGGCTTCGCCCAACATGTCGTGCTCGCGCCGCGTCTCCGGCGAGGCCGTGTGCAGCGGGCTTGGCGGTTCCTGCCCGGTCCGCTCCTCGACAACGAGCGGTGCGGGCAGCGGCTGCGGGTCGGCCTCGGCATTCATTTTGAACGTCCCTCTGGTCGGTTCAGCAATACGGCTTTTCCGATCACAACGCGATCGATCACCGCCTGCAACGCCGCCGCCGCCTGGTTGAGGTCGAAAGTGTGGGAGATCCGCGGGCGCAGCCTGCCTTGTTCCGCCAGCTCGATCAGCGCCTTCATGTTGGCGGCGGCAAGCCCAGGGTTGGCCTCGTTCATGCCGCCGATACGTACACCAACGGCGTCGATGCCTTTGATCAGCAAGTAGTTGCTTTTGATACTTGTTGGCCCGCCGCCAAGGAAGCCCAAGATCAGCAGACGGCCGCCCCAGGCCAAACAGCGCAGCGATTCTTCCGCTATCCTGTCGCCGATCGGGTCATAGACGATATCGACCCCCTTGCCGCCGGTGAGTTGCTTCACCTGATCGACGAAGCCGGACCGGTAGTCGATCGCGTGATCGGCCCCTTCTTCCAGACACGCCCGGCGTTTTTTCTCATTACCGGCGGTTGCAATCACCCTGGCGCCGAAAGTCTTCGCCACTTGGATCGCGGCGATACCGATACCACCGGCTGCACCATGCACAAGCGCCCATTCGCCGCTCTGCAAACGGCCGCGTTGCAACAGCGCGTGATACGCGGTTGTATAGGCGCCTCGAAACACGCCGGCCTGCGCCATCGTTAGACCCGCCGGTATCTTGTCGCAAAGGGCCGCCTTCGCGTTGCCCAACTCCGCGAACGCTCCCAGAGTGTGGCGCGACATTACCCCGTCACCCACCACAAAATCGGCTACATCGGGCCCGACGGCAACAACGTGGCCGGCGGCCTCGCTTCCGGGGATGAAGGGGGGGTCCGGGCGGAACTGATATTTTCCAGCCAGCATCAGAACATCGACAAACTGGACGCCACGTGCCTCGATCCGGACCTGGAGTTCCCCAACTCCCGGTAGAGCTGGATCAGCGACTTCGCGTTCCGCCAACACCTCGGCACCACCGAACCTCTCACACACCATTGCTTTCATGCCACTATTCCCTTCGATTTGACAACAAACTTAGCGAGGCCACTCGCCCGCACGTGCTTGCCACCTGCCGAAACCTTGATCGTGGTCAAATCCCTCCGGTAGAACGATCATCTTCAAAGTCTGCCCCGAAACCACATTGCCGAGGCTCTCATGTCCACTTCCGCAGCATCGACCAGCCCGGTTCTGGCTCGCCGTACCACTGGCGAAGACGTACTTCAGGCCATGCGGACGACACCGCTGCTGCGTGACCTCGCCGAATCCGTCATGACCCGGCTTGCAGCAATCAGCAAGATTGTGGACGCGCCGGCGGACGCCGAAATCTGTCGCCAGGGCGCTCCCGCGGATGAGTTGATCATTGTTCTGGACGGACAACTCGCAGGCCTCAACACGTCAGCCAATGGTATCACTGCCGTCGTGGAAGTGATCAGGACCGGCCAGACCCTCGGACTGGCGACCTTGCTCGCCCGCCTGCCCCGGCTGATGGGCGTTCGAACGGTCACACCCAGCCGTCTTCTGTCGATCGAGGCCGCCGGCCTGCTTGCACTTGTCGAGCAGGAACCGTCGTTGGTGGCCGCGCTGATGCGTGCCCAGGCCACCGAGTTTCACGCACTGGTACGCCAGGTGTGCGACCTGAAGCTGCGCACCACGGCGCAGCGCCTGGGATGCTATCTGCTGTCGCTATCCACAGAGCAGAGAGGTAACACGGCCGCGATGCGGTTGCCCTTCGACAAGCGTCTGTTGGCTGCGCGCCTGGGCTGCCGGCAGGAAAACCTCTCCCGCGCCTTCGCGGCACTACGGGATTTCGGCGTCGAAACGCACGGGGCGCGTGTCATTTTGCACGATATCGCCAAGCTGAAGGCCTATGCGGTACCAGATGAGGCATACGGCTAGGGGGCGCAGGCGACTGGCCTGGTCGCCGGTGCGAGTCCGGCCGCGGCAAATCGGCCGAAGGGTCAATGACCTTCGATGACTTTCTTGACGCCGCCAGCGTTTTGATACAATGGCTTAATCAACGCCGTGAGGCTTGGAGTTCCCTAATCCCGGGTTTGCAGATGCCGTTCTCCAGTTTGTTGCAATCGGACAACAGGCCACGCATGGCGATCGCCGCGGGACGGATCGCCCGTAGGTTGGTACCTCTCATCTACGGGATTTCAGCGTTCGCGTTCCTGGCTGATCTGAAACGCGACAACACCTTGGCGTACGGCATCATCTACACGCCGCTGATCGCTACGGCAGTCTTTCACAAGCATCGCTTCGGCCTGTGGGTCCTGACCGCGCTCGCATGCGTTCTGGTGGTGGCTGGCGCGTGTTTCCCCGTGGTCATCTCGGACCTGCCGGATATGATCGGCAATCGCCTGCTATCGATCGTGGCGATCCTGGCGACCGCGGCGTTTGTCTACAATGCCCGCGACACGCAGGAGCGTCTTGCGGCTCAGACGCGCCGAGCCGCCGCAGCTGAACGGATCAAGAGCGACGTCCTCACTGACCTTAGCGAAGAAATATGCACGCCGTTGCACGCGCTGCTCGGCGTGCTGACGCTGACCATGGCGACCAGTAACCCCGATCTGCGCGAGGCGCTCCACCGCGTCCGCAGCGACGGCAAACGGCTTCTGGCAACGATCGATAATCTGATCGATCTGTCGCAGATCGAGGATCGTACGCTTAGCCACCAGACAGTCGATCTCGCAACGGTCGCGCGCGATGCGGCGGAAACAGCGGGCGCGACGGCCCGGGAACGCCAGGTCACCGTTGCGCTAAGCGGGGCCGGCGAGATTAGCGGGACCACTGCGATCGGCGATTCCTGGGCGATCCGGCGAATCCTGGACAACTTGCTGGCGAACGCCGTGCGACTTACTCCGCCGGGCGGGGCCGTGTCGGTTTCCGTCAGCCGCAGCGACGACGTCGTGATCGCCTCGGTCAGCGACACCGGCTGCGGCTTTCCCCCACACGTGACCCGGGACTTCGCCCAGGATGCACCAGCAGCGGATGGGCATTCGTTGCCGGCCGCCGGTGGCGCAGGTCTGGCGTTGAGCAGCCGCCTGGCTCGGACGATGAACGGCCGCGTGACCGCCTGCAATGAGCCGGGGTCCGGCGCGACCGTCAGCCTGTCCCTGCCGGCAGCATGAAGCGGCCCAGAAGCAGGCCACCCGACGCATAGACGCTGTGTCAAGTAATTCTTAATTCTGGCGCCGTGAACAGGACAGAAAAAAACCCCGTCAGAAGGCGGGGTCGTGATCGATCCTGAGATCGCTCGGCCTTAAGTGCTAAGGAACCTTGATCCGTTTGGAGGATTTTGTTTTGCCTCTCCACGCTACTCGCGAGGGGGTCCATGGCCGGAAGATTACCGGAGGATTACACAGTTGTCAAGGTGTCCTGGTCCCCTGCTCGACTGGACCGGTTTGTGACAAATACACTCTTCGGACTCTGTCGGTCAGAGGAGGCACAATCTGCCGGAGTGTAACCCGTGCCGGAGTCGCTCTGGCCCCCAACGGCGGGCCGCCCCCGCTCAGTGCTGCACTGATCATCGGGCCGCAATCGTTCGCGGCGAGGAATACAACCGGGGCATGAAGCTGCTCAATAGCAAATATTGGCCGGTAAAGCAGGTTCTGGATCTGTCGGTGATCCTGTTTCACGTCATCAACGGGTGGCGATCGCGATTCAGGTTGGATGAAGTATCGGAAACCCCGAACCAGGATTTCTAGTGGCGACGCTTGCAGAACCACCCGCCGCGTCCTTCAATGCTCTAAACGTC
>DASYBP010000432.1:0-2172 GCA_036500715.1 Rhodopila sp. | reverse complement strand
AATTGGACGCCGTGCGTGCGGTCGTTGATCCAACTGCCGCTGGCCTGGACAAACTCGCCGGCCGAGATCATCGCGGCCTGGCCGATGACCGTGATCAGGTCGCGTTGCCCACGTGCTTTAACTGGCAGGACGCAGAAGCCGGTTTCAGAATTGTAAAATGTCACCCGGTCGACAGACCGGCCAAAACCTCGGACGACTCACGTTGATGTCCGCGCCATCGCCACAGGATGAATACCCGGGCTGGCTAATGCCACCACTGAGGAGAGCGGAATTGACGAGAAGGCGAAATCGTAATCTTAGGTCGAGCGCAGACGAGTTTCGCGCCGAATTACAAGGGGACATGAGCCGGGACAAAAGCGCCGTATCCGCGGTGATGAAATGACTATGATCGGTGATCGCTGTCGCTGCCATGCCCAATCATCGCCCCAAGCGACGATTACGGTAAGGCGTCCTTCACCGAGCGCTTACATCCAACCCTAGGTAATAGAATTCTAGGCGCGTCTCCCATGCATCAGGGTCTGTGCCGGCCTCCGGCACAATCCTCGATGTTCTACAGGTCGAGAGACGGGCCGCCCCGGATTCACCCACGAATATCGGGTATAGGAATACACATCGGTCACCCGAACGCGTACAGCGATACGCGCCGTCCCCCATCGAACCATCACACCTTGGAATTCGACCCATTGGCAGAAAGACCGACATCGAGGCACCCTGGGTTCACCGGTACGGGCAAGCTGAGGTGAGGTTTTGCTCCTCGCGTTGACCCAGTTCGGCGATGCCGCCGTGCTGTTGCCGCTGGCAGCTGCGGTCTTTCTCTGGTTGCTTTATAGCCGGGCCGCTCACGCCGCAGCGTGGTGGCTTCTTTCGGTTGTTCTCTGTGGTGGTTTAACGGCGGCATCGAAAATTTTTTTCTGGGGTTGCCCGCCGATTTCCGACCTGCATAGTCCAAGTGGCCATACAAGTATCAGCACCCTCGTCTACGGCGCGACGGCGCTAATAACCGCCACCGAAGGTGGCGATTGGCCCTCGCGCACCGCGGCCGCTGCTGCGGTGTGTTTCTTTCCGACAATCGGTGTGTCGCGACTGCTGCTCGATGCACACACTGTTCCCGAGGTTTTCTCTGGATGGATCATCGGCAGCGCTTCTCTTGCGCTCTTTGGCCAAGGGTATCGGCGGTATCGACCGCAGAACGCTCGCCTGGTGCCGCTGTTCGTCGGCTTGGCGGTGCTGGCCTCGGTATTGCACGGCAGCGAACTGCACGTTGAGGAATTACTGCATCGCATAACTCGCTATCTTCAGATCGATTGCCGCTAAGCTTTCAGTTCCTCGGCCTGACGCTCCGCCAGGGCCGTGCCCGCCAACCTGAAACGCGCCCGATCCCGCCCGCGTGCCGATCAAGCCGATGACACCGGCCGCAAGCACGATGAGCGGGAATGGCATACCCCGAAAGAAGATGCCGATGAACGCCCCGAAATGCCAGCAGCGGGCGATCAGGTATCACGGGTTGGCGATCGCGAGACGTGAACGTCATCGGCGGGCCTCGGGCATCACACTGTAAGCGGAGCCTGACCCGCACCTTGCGCCGAATGACGGCGATGGGTTGATCCTGCCTGGTGATCGAGGCAGGGGGATCGTGTGCCAAGTAATTTGCCAATTGATGGGCACAGTTTCCGTCGCGTGGAGGTTCTGACCGGGACACCTCGCCGGCGACGGTGGACCGATGAGGAGAAGGCGGCGATTGTCGCGGAGAGCCAGATGCCGGGCGCGCAGGCGAACGAGATCGCATTGCGCTACGGACTGCATCGCAACCAACTCTATGGCTGGCGACGGGAGTTCGGATCGGCGGCGGTTGCCAATGCGATGGTCGAGGCCGGCGCGCAAGCACTCGACTTTGTTCCGGTGGTGGTGGATGCCGGTTCCGGCGCGGCGGCGATCGAGATTGAGATCGGCAGCGCGATCGTGCGCGTCAGGGCAGGGGTCGAGCTGGCCTTGCTCGGCAAGGTGCTGCGCCTGTTGAAGGCGATGAAGTGATCCCTGCTCTCTCCGGTACGCCGCCATCGGGAGTGCGGGTGCTGATCGCGACGCGGCCGGTGGACTTCCGCCGGGGCGCTGACGGCTTGGCGGCGACGGTGCAATCGGTGCTGCAGCAGGACCCGTTCAGCGGGACGGTCT
>DASYBP010000431.1:0-15013 GCA_036500715.1 Rhodopila sp. | reverse complement strand
ATGCCGAGCTATTGCCCAAGCTGGCGGACGCCGATCTCAAGGAACTAGGCATTACGTCGCTCGGCCATCGTCGCCGTCTCGTGGACGCGATAGCCGCGTTGCACACCAAAGACGACGCGCTGGCAGATGATCCCGCTCCATTTTCGAACAGCGCGAGCGAACGTCTTGGCTCGTCCGAGACCACGGCCGAGCGCCGCCCACTCAGCGTGATGTTCTGCGATCTCATTGGCTCGACTGCCCTGTCCTCGCGGCTCGATCCGGAGGATCTGCGGGAGGTCATTCGCAGCTACCAGGCGCGGGTCGCGTCTACGATCCAGCCGTTTGACGGCTTCATCGCGCGTTACGTGGGCGACGGCGTGCTGATCTATTTCGGCTGGCCGGAGGCGCGGGAGACCGACGCCGAACGCGCCGTGCGTGCAGGCCTTGCCGTTGCCGCCGCGGTTGGCGCGGTACGGCCGGGCGGCGAACCGCTACAGGTCCGCATTGGTATTGCAACGGGACTTGTGGTTAGCGGCGAGCCGATCGGCTCGCGCGACTCGCGCCAGCAGACGGCGGTCGGTGAGACACCGAACCTCGCGGCACGCCTTCAGGGCCTCGCCGGACCAGGTCAGGTGGTGATCGACGCCGCGACAAGGCGGCAGATCGGCGGCCTGTTCGAGTGCCGGGACCTCGGCACAGTTGAACTTAAGGGTCTGCCGGCAGCGGTGCCCGCATGGCAAGTATTGTCGGAAAACCGCACACTCGGCCAGTTCGAGGCGTTGCGCTCGGATGCGACCCCATTGGTCGGCCGCGACGAGGAGATAGAGCTGCTGCTCCGCCGCTGGGCCCTGGCGAAGGCTGGCAGCGGCCGGGTTGTCCTGATCTCCGCCGAACCGGGTGTGGGCAAGTCGCGCCTCGCAGCGGCGGTGGCCGAACGGATCGCTGCTGAACCGCACACTCCGTTGCGTTATTTCTGCTCGCCGCACCATCAGGACATCGCGCTTTATCCGGTGATCGCGCAGATGGAGCGAGCCGCCGACTCCGCTCACACGGATGGGCCGGGGGCTAGGCTCGCCAAACTGCAAGCGCTGCTCGCGGCAACCGCGCCGTCTATGGAAGACGTGGCGCTGATCGCTGAGCTGCATTCGTTGCCGTCAGCCGATCTCGCACCGCCGCTCGATGTCGCGCCGCAACGCAAGAAGGAGAAGACGTTCGAAGCGCTGCTGCGCCAGGTTGAAGGCCTCTCGCGCCAGCGGCCAGTGCTGATGCTGTTTGATGACATTCATTGGATCGATCCGAGTTCGCGCGAACTGCTGGACCGCTTGATAGAGCGAGTCGCCAAATGGCCCGCGCTCGTCTTGGCCATGTTTCGTCCCGAGTTCCAACCGCCATGGACCGACCAGCCGCACGTCACACTGCTGACGCTGGCCCGGCTCGGCCGGCGCGACACCGCGGCAATGGTGGCAAGTGTCGCCGGGAATGCGACGCTGCCTCCCGAGGTCGTGGAGGAAATCACCGAGCGCACCGATGGTGTGCCGCTGTTCGTTGAGGAACTGACCAAGTCGGTACTCGAATCCAGCGTCCAAGCGCCCGCGGCCCTCTTCGCCGTGGCACATCCGGCGTTGTCGGTGCCGGCAACGTTGCACGCCTCGCTGATGGCACGGCTGGATCGGCTGGGACCGGCCGCGAAGGATGTTGGGCAAGCCGGCGCGGCGATCGGCCGCGAGTTCGGTTACGGGCTGCTCGCGTCCACCGCTGATGTACCGGAGCCGCAATTGCGCGACGCGCTCGATCGGCTCACCAAAGCCGGCCTGTTATTCGTTCGTGGCACGCCGCCAGAAGCCATCTATTTCTTCAAGCACGCGCTGGTGCAGGATGCGGCCTACGGCACGTTGCTGCGCAGCCGGCGCCGGCGCCTGCACGCCCGTATCGTGGCGACGCTGGAAGACCGCTTTCCGGAGATCGTGCAGGCGCAACCGGCGCTGTTAGCCCAGCAGTGCGTGGAGGCCGGCTCAAGGAAAAGGCGGTCGATTACTGGCTAGCCGCCGGTCAGCAGGCACTGACGAACTCGGCGATGAAGGAAGCGGTCGCCCAGTTGCGCAAGGGGTTGGATGTCTTGGCCGGACTGCCGGACGGCCCGTGGCACCAGCAACAGGAACTGGATCTGCAGGTCGCGCTCAGAATGGCTCTGGGCGCCACGGCAGGCTTTGCCGCGGCGGAAGTGGAGGAGAGCCTGGGCATCGCGCGAAGGCTGGCGGAGCAACTCGAGCGGTCCGACTACCTGGTGCCGCTGATCTTCGGCCAATGGGGGTTGTATCACATACGAGCCCAACACAGGCTGGCGCTGGCGCAAGGCGAGCAACTTGAACAAATCGGCGAGAGTCGGGACGATGCCACGGCGCGATTGGTCGGCCGTTCCTTGCGCGGGACCAGCCGCCTCTATCTTGGGGAGTTCGTCGCTGCCCGGGCCGACCTGGAGTCGTGCATAGGGCTTGCTGATCCGATACATCGCGCCATCCGGGAACAAACCGTCGATCCCTACCTTCGGATGCTCCAATATCTCGCCGTGACCCTGGCGTATTTGGGTTACATCGATCAGGCACGGTCATTGACGGACGAAGCATTGTCGGGGTCCCGTCGGCTCGGGCACGCCAATACGCGAGCTGGCGTGCTGTGTCTCGCGAATTGGATGGCGTGGACCACCTGCTCGCCTGTGGTGCACATTGAAGAATTTCTGGCCCTGGCGACCGAGCACGGTTTTCGGAATTGGTTGGGTTGGGCACTAGCTTACCATGGACGATCGTTGATGGGGCTTGGGCAAGCTCAGGAAGGCCTTGCGCTGCTCATGCGGGGGCTGGGGAATTACGTTCTACCGGCGGCGTTATAAGTACGCCGCTGCTGTTCACCTTGCGCGCCGAGGCCCACGTCCTGCTTGGGCAGCATCCCGAACAACAGAACTGCCTCGCCGAGGCGGCGCGGATCGTCGAGACCACCGACGAGCGGGTCGATGAAGCTGAGTTGCTGCATCGAATTCCAGGCGATCTGCTGCTTGTCTCCGGCGATCAATTTGGGGCCGAGCGACACTATCGTCAGGCCATCGTCATTGCCGAGCGGCAGAGCGCGAAGCTCTTGCAACTGAAGGCATCGGTTAGCCTCGCCCGGCTCTGGCGCGGCCAGGGCAAGCGCGCGGAAGCTCGCGATCTGCTCGGTCCGATCTACAATTGGTTCACTGAAGGTTTCGACGCGCCAGACCTGAGGGAGGCGAGGGCGCTACTGGAAGAATTGGCTGCGTGAACGGTGAGGCTTAAGGCAACGAGCGGCTGGAGGAGCGCAATCGCCCCACCAAAGTTCGGGAAAGCAGGCGCGGGGAACAGAGCGGTCCGGCCTCCAGCCAGAACTGATTGTGCGACTGATTGGCGAGACTTTGCTTGTAGCGGCCGTCGCCCGCTAAGAAGTCATAGCTGTGAAGTCCCCGGGCCAGCGCATCGCGAATTGCGGCGAGGTGGCATGTCAGGCCGGGCTTTGCCTGCCTCGCTTCGCCAGGGTATGCGAACCCGCTCTGGTAGGCTGACATTCGGCCGCGCCAGAGGAAATTGTATAGGTAGCCGATCAGCGTTTCCCCCGCCGCCGCTTTGAGCAGCACCACTTCCCCGCGGGGCAAAGCCGTGGCGATCAGCGCGCGGTGGAACCGTCGGAAGAACGGTATGGCAAAGCTTCCTGGCTTGCCGCGCGCCTGCCACGTCGCCTGATGCAGGTCGGCCATCTGGTCCAGCATCGCGTGGGCCGACGCCACCGAGACGGCAGGCTGCAGGCGGATCGGACCGTGGCGTTCGTAGGATCGGTCGGACCGGCGCAACTGCTGGCGCGTGTTGGCACTTCGCCCCGTCAGGTAGGCGCCGCCGGACTGCCTGACGACGTCCAGGTCGATGCACGGGGATGGCTGGGCGCGACGGGTCAGCACGAAAGAGCCGGTTTGCCGAACCGCCGCCAGCGCCATCTGATTGACGCCGGAGAGGACGAGGTCATGCGCGGCGACCAGGCTGCGGAGGCAAGCCGTGGTCAGCTCGATGTCGCGGCCTGCCTCGGTCAGGATGCCGTTCTGCTCGACATAGGGGCAATCGAGATCGGCCGATCCGTGTTCGCCGAGATAGAGCATGGGCGGCCCGAACCGGTGCCGCACGCGGTTGAAGAGGCCGAGGGCGACGGTTCGGCCCATCTCGGTCGCCTCCACCAGCACCGGGTCGGGAAACCGCTCCGATGCCAGACAGCCGACCCAGGTCCAGCTTTGGAAGAATGATCCGTCCGAGCGTTGCTCGAGATCGCGCCAGCGTTCGCCCAGGGCGGCGAGATCCACACTCCCGGTGACCCGGACACTAACCACGCCACAGGGCGCCGTGGGTGGCAAACATTGCGGCCTGATCGAACTCGCGCCGCGCTTTCGCCAGGTTGGCGGCGCCGATCTGATCCCGGGTGTCCGGGTCGCGGCTTAGCGCTGCCAGGGCATCGGCCAGGGCGGTATCGTCGAGCGGAACGACGAACGGGGCATTGTGCTCCGACAGCATCAGCCGCACGTCGCCGACCGCGGTGGAGACGACCGGCAGACCACTGGCCATTGCCTCGATCACCGAGAGCGGCATCTGTTCGGTGTCGGAAGAGAGGGCGAAGACGTCGAATTCGGCAAAGCAGGGTGCGGTATCGCGGTGGTATCCGGCGAAGCGGACCCGCCCCGCGATGCCGAGTTCGGCGGTCAGCGCTTCCAGCGCTGGACGCTCCGGTCCGTCGCCGACAATTACCAGGCGGCCGGCCGGCAATGCGGCGATGGCCCTTAGAAGACGCGGAATATTCTTTTCCTTCCGCAAGGCCGCGACGGTGCCGATCACGGGTCCGCCGGTTTTGCGTCGGCCTGGTGCGGGGACGAAGCGGGCCAGGTCGATACCGTTCGGCACATGGCGAATGGTCCTGGACGGCAGCTTCCAGACCTCGCTAGCGATGCGGAACAGGCTGTGCGATGGGACCACCACCGGGGTGTGGCGGAGCGCGAGGCGCCGCAGCAGGACGCGGCGTGGAATCTGGGCCGCGCTCTCTTCGGGGCCGAAGCCATCCTCGACATGCAGATGACGGGTCACCGGGATAATGTTGGCGAGGGCAAACTCGATTGCGCCCCAGTTGCAGGTGACCAGCAGGTCGGGATTCCAGTCGTGCAACAGGCGTCGGAACTGCCAGGCATTCGACAGCGTTGCGTTCTGCTTTGAGGCTACCTGGGGGAAGGCCGCTTCCAGGTTGGGGCTCAGCCGCTGCCGGCACGCCAGGTCGCCGTCCAGGGCGACGATGACGTGGCGAAATTCGGCGCCGAAATGATTGGCGATGGCGGCAAAGCGCACCTGCGCCCCCCCAACGGCGAAGCTTGGGAAGACATGCACGACCAGGGGTGTCCGTCCGGCTGCCGGTTTCACCGTGACCTACCTCAAGCCTTCGGCCGATGGGACGGCCATACCCGGCCGTGCTTTACCGCAATCTCTTTCGCTCCCGCAATGCTTTGGGCGCGGGTGCTCTCCCGCAAGCAGCCGACGCGCGGCGATCGGCGGGTGCGAATCGGGTATTCAAACTGGCAAGCTGAGCCGCCAGCGCTGCCGTCGATGGCTACGCTTGTAGCTCGCGGCGATGAAGCACGCAGTCTGAGCCGTCACCGGTACGACGCGACCGGCAGCCCGAGCCGCTTCTGCTGGTTTGCAGGTCGTGAAGTAGCTGTTCATGTCATCGAACTCCAGTAATTGGCCGCCGCTGCTGGCGGCAGCATGAATTTCGCCGCCAGCAGTATCCTCATGGCAGTTGTTGCCTTGCGTGGTCGGCAGGAACGACCGCAAACAGTTCGAGGTCTTTTCCAAGCTTGTCGTTGCTTACTACGGCACCCGATGTTTGGGGAATATTTTCAAGCAGCGTTCCTGGTGAACTCAATCAGTTTCTCGACCCACATCTTGGTCCGCCCGGTGGTCTGGCTTTTCGGTGATAGCCGGCGGGGCAAGTTTTACCGCGTGCATCCGCTGATCGCCCCAAGGTCAAAGTCACATCGCGGGATTGGCCTCTGCCTCGGCCCGCCACGCGGCCTCGTCGCAGGTGTTCGGTCAACGCGTATGGCTACTTTGACATAGACCGGAAGTTCACCATACTTAGTGGATGAGGCGGCTTTCTTTGCTTTGTTTGTTGCTGTCGCTCCAGATTCCACCAACGATTGCAGGCAACGTCGGTGCCACAGCGTATGCCCGTGGCGACTACGCGACGGCATACGCCGAGTGGTTGCAGGCGGCAGAAAACGGCGATCCCTCGGCTATGGAAGCGGTGGGTATGCTATATGATACCGGCCAAGGGGTTCAACAGAGTTTTTTCCTAGCGCTGCTATGGTACAACCGGGCCGCGAATGCCGGGAACGTCTCGGCCATGTTCGATCTTGCCGCCATGTACGACAATGGACGCGGGATTCCCCGCGATCAATCGAGTGCCATCAAATGGTATAAAATGGCGGCTCAGAGAGGGAATGCACGGGCGGCTTACAATCTCGGTGTCATCTATCGAGATGGCGACGGCGTGCGGCGAAATATTGCCTCCAGCATTCAGTATTTCAAAATCGCGGCGAGCCACGGGATAGCAGCGGCTAAACAAAACCTTGCCTATCTCGACAAGCCAAAACCAAAATCCGAATTCGCTAACACGCTACCATCTCTACCCACCAAACCATCCGAGGACACCGCGCCCCCGCCATCTGACAACGACACCGCCATGGTCGTTAGATTGAATGACATCCAACGCTTTCGAGACATTGCCCTCGAGCGAGGGATTATGGATGCGTCCGCGGAGGAAGCATTTATCGACACGCTTCCGACCGTCGAGAAAGATGCAGACAGCGGCAATGCATTGGCAGAATATTATCTTGGATACGCCTATGAACACGGCATCGGTGTTCCAAAAGACATTGAGAAAGCCTACATTTACTATCTTAAATCCGCTAGTTCCAATGACGAAAAAGTTATGCTGGCGGCAATTCACGGCGGCATCGATGTGGCTCTACAATTAACTGACGATCAGCTTAAAAGTGCGGGAGATTGGCTTCTCGGCAAGAACCCGACGTCACACAAAGGAGAGGTTCGATGAAGTATATTGGATTGATCGCTTGTGGGTTACTTATTGCCTGTCAATCAGGCAGACCAACGGAGCCTACGGTCGCCACAGCCCCAGCACCAACCCCAGAACCAGCACCGCCACCAGCAGCTAAATCGGTTGAATCGTTAAGCATAGGTTTTTCGGAAGCATCAACCACCCTCACGCCCGACGCTCTGGCGCAGCTTGACGGCGCGGCCCGACTGTATCGGTCTGCTCAACCTGAAGTGATGTTTGTTTCCGGACACAGTGATCCGACGGGCGGGGAATTCAGCAACATCATCCTGTCGGCAAGACGTGCTGCAAAAACCAAACAAGCTTTGGTGGATCGCGGTATCCCTGCTGAAAAACTGCAAATCGTGGCGGTGGGATCGGCCCAACCAGTTCCGACCGTGCCAGCGGTGCCGTCAGCGGTCATCACGTGGCGATAACAGTCGGCATACAAAAGGCTGACTTTTTCGAAGCTTCTTCGCGCTGACAAGCATAGTTCGTGTAGCGCCGAACGCACCTATGTTATCGCCCGCGGCTTGCCAGTCAGCCAGTATTATCTTTCTGATGTTTTTGGATTTACGGTATATGCCTGGATAGACAAGGTTTTGTGTTGTGTTGTCTATGCGGGCGGTTCCGGTCGAGATGAGATAGGCTTCTAGATTGTGGTGCGCCGGCTTCGGTACCCATCCGGCGACCCTATGCCGTGCCGGTCGTGGCTGTGGCCTTGCGCCTTGTCAGCCATTCCTCGAAGCGCTGCAGCACCACAAAGAAACACGGCACAAACAGCACCGCCAGACAGGTCGAGGCCAGCATCCCGGTTGAGACCGAGATGCCGATCGATTTGCGGCCGTTGGCCCCTGCCCCGGTCGCCAGCACCAAAGGCATGACGCCGAGGATGAATGCAAACGACGTCATAAGGATCGGCCGCAAGCGGGCGCGGGCGGCCCCGACGGCCGCTTCCATGATTGCAGCGCCATGCAGGATCCGCTGTTCTCGTGCAACTTCAACGATCAGGATCGCGTTCTTTGCCCCCAGCGCGATGAGCAGCATCAGCCCGATCTGCGTGTACAGGTTGTTGTCCACGCCGAGGCCGCCCAGCGCCAGGACCGGTCCAAGCAGCGCCAGCGGCACTGCCAGCACCACCGATATCGGCGCCAGCCAACTTTCGTACTGACCGGCCAGAACCAGGTAAACCAGGAGAATCGCCAGGGCGAAGACGATGTACATCTGGTTGCCGACGGCTTTCTCCTGATAGGACATGGCGGTCCATTCCGCGCCGGTGCCGGCCGGCAGAACCTTCGCGGCGATCTGGTCCATGAGTCCGAGCGCCTCGCCGGAGCTGAAGCCGGGGGCGGGCTGGCCGATGATGGTTGCGGATGGGTACAGGTTGTACAGCTGGACCAGGGCCGGTCCCACCGTTGGGGTGATGTCCACGATCGTGCCCAGCGGCACCATCGTGCCGTCGCCGGCGCGCACCGGCAGGGCTTCGATATCCGCCACCGACACACGCGCCGGCGCGTCGGCCTGAGCGTACACCTGAAAGGTGAGCCCGAACTTGTTGATCTGACCGACAAAGCTGGATCCGACATAGGTCGCCAGCGCCTGGAACACCTGGGACGTGGTGACGCCCAAAGCCTCGGCCTTGGTGCGGTTCACCGAAACCTCCATCTGCGGCACCGCCGCGCGGATGGTGGAATTCGACCGAGCCAGGCCGGATTGGGTGCCTGCGTCGGCGACGATGGTTCGTGTCAGCGACTGCAGTTTGGCAAAATCGCCGCTGCCGTCACGCAATTCCACCTGCATGGAGAACCCTCCGGCGTTGCCGATGCCCTGAATCGCCGGCGGTGGAACGACGAGCAGCGTGGCGTCCTCGATAGGCGCGACCGCGGCACTCAGCGCCTGGTACATGCCCAGAAGTCCCTCGCTGGCGGCGGTACGCTCGCTCCAGTCCTGCAGCACGACATAGGCGACACCGGCGTTGGACAGCGAGGCGCTGTTGTCCAGCACCGAGATGCCGGAGATGCAGATGACGTCCTTCACTCCCGGCACGGTGCCGACCGCCTGCTGGACTTTTGCCAGAACCGCCTGGGTCCGACTGAGAGAGGCGCTGTCGGGCAATTGCACGGACACCAGGAAATACCCCTGGTCTTCCAGCGGCAAAAACCCGGTCGGGATGCGCGACAGACCGTAGAGGGCACTGCCCATCAGGATCAGCGCCAGAACCACCATCGCGCCGCTCCATCGGGTCATGGCGGAGACCAGGCGGACATACCAGCGCTCCAGCCGCGCGTAGACCGCATTGAAGGCGCGATAGAACGCGTTGCGCTGTTCCATCGGCACCGTCGGCCTGAGCCAGAGGGCGCACTGCGTCGGCTTCAAGGTCGCGGCGTTGATCGCGCTGATCAGCGCGGTCGCGGCGATGACCAGGGCGAACTGGGCGTACAGCCGGCCGGTGAGACCGGGCAGGAAAGCCGCCGGGATGAACACCGACATCAGCACCAGCGTGATGCCGATGATCGGCGCGAACAGTTCACTCATCGCCCGGATGGCCGCGTCGTGCCCGCTTTGTCCCAATTCGACGTAATGGGCGGCGCCTTCCACCACCACGATGGCGTCATCGACGACAATGCCGATGGCCAGGACGATGGCGAACAGGGTGGACAGGTTGATGGTGAAGCCCAGCGCCGCCATCGCGGCGAAGGCGCCGATGATGGTCACCGGGACGGTGGTCGCGGGCACCAGCGTCGCCCGAATGTCCTGCAGAAAGACCAGGATGACGATCAGCACCAGTACGCCGGCCTCGATGAGCGTGTGGTAGACCTCGGTCACTGATGCCGAAACGAATTTCGTCGTGTCGAACGGGATGTCGTACTGCATGCCCTGCGGAAACGCGCGCGACAGATCCATCATCTTGTTGCGGACTTCGTGCATCACGGTCAACGCATTGGCGCCAGGCGACTGGAATACCGCCATGCCAGCCGCCGGCTTGCCGTTGGCGGTAAAGGCCTGGCTATAGGTCTGGGCTCCGAGTTCGACGTGGCCTACGTCGCGGATCCGGGTGACCGCGCCGCCCGCTCCGGTCTTGACGATGATGTTGCCGAACTGCGCGGGATCGGTCAGCCGGCCAGCGACATTCAGGGTGTACTGGAAGCTCTGCCCGGTAGCCGGTGGCGCGCCGATCTGCCCGGCGGTCACCTGGGTGCTTTGCTGCTGCAAGGCGGAGGTGACATCGCTGACGGTCAGCCCGCGCGCCTGCATCAGGCCCGGATCGAGCCAGATGCGCATGGCGTACTGCCCGGCGCCGAACACGGTGACGTTGCCGACACCTGGCAAGCGCGCCATTTCCTGCTGGAGATTGATCGCGGCGTAGTTGCTCAAGTACAGGCCGTCGTAGCGGCCGTCCGGCGCGGTCAGCGTGACGATGCCGAGGATCGCGGTCGACTTCTGCTGGACGATGACGCCCTGCGACTGGACCGCCTGCGGCAGGGCGGCCATGGCACTGGCGACCCGGTTCTGCACCAGCACCTGGGCGAAGTTGAGATCGGTGCCGATGGCAAACGTGACCGTCAGCGAATAGGTACCATCGCTGGCGCTGGTGGACTGCATATACAGCATGCCCTGGACGCCATTGACCTGCTGCTCGATCGGCAGGGCGACGGTGTTCATCACATCGGTGGCGCTGGCGCCGGGAAAGCGGGTGGTCACCTGGACGGTGGGCGGCACCACATCGGGAAGCTGTGCGATCGGCAGATTGAACAGCGCGACGCCGCCGATCAGGACGAACAGGATCGCCAGAACATTGGCGAGGACGGGACGCTCGATGAAGAATTTGGCGATCATTGGGAGGCGTCCGTCAGCGTCACCGTGGCGGGTTCGACCGCCTGACCGGGCACGGCGCGTTGCAGTCCGTCGACGACCACAAGGTCATCCGGTGCCAACCCGGTCTCGATCACGCGCAAGGATCCCCGCAGCGGCCCCGTTGTCACGTGCTTCTGGACGATGAGGTGATCCGATCCCACCAGTAGCAGATAGCGGCCACCCTGATCCGCCCCCAGCGCGGCGTCCGGCACCAGCAGCGCCGCGATGCCGGTCTCTAGCGGCACCCGCACGCGGGCGAAGTAGCCTGACAGCAGGACGCCGTCAGGATTGTCGAGGACGCCGCGCGCAACCAGCGTCCCGGTCGAGGGATCGACCGTCGGCGCGACGTAGTCCATGTGACCGCGATGCGGATACCCGGTCTCGGCCTGCAAGCCGATCTCGACCGGAATGGTCTGGATCTCTCCGACCCGCCGGCCCTCGCGGAAGGCTTGGCCGCGGATGCGGATCACGGCCTGCTCGCTGACGTTGAAGGTCACGTACATCGGCTGCGTCTGCACGATGGTTGCCAGCTTGGTCGGCTGGGTCCCGACCAGATCACCGATCGAGACCAGGTGTGCTGACACGCGGCCATCGAATGGCGCCAGCACGCGGGTATAGCTGTAGTTGATCGCGGCAATCTGCGTGTTTGCCTGGGCCTCCGCCAGACTGGCCTGCGCGGTGTCGCGCTGGGCGCGTGCGTCATCGAGGTTTTGCACCGAGGCGACCGCGCCACGCTGCAGGGATTCCTGCCGGTCGAAGTTGGTCTGGGCGTTGACCAGGGTCGCCTTCGCCGAGGCCTCGGCCGCCTCGGCCTGCTGCAATTTCGCCTGGAAGGGCAGCGGCTCGATGGTGAACAGGATGTCGCCGGTCTTCACGGCGGCTCCGTCCTGATAGCTGATGCCTTGCACGAAGCCTTCAACGCGGGCGACGAGGTCCACCGAGGCAACGGCCGCGGTATTGCCGGTGGCTTCCAGATAGCGGGTGATCTTCTGTGAAACCGGCTTGGCGACGCTGACCTTTGCTGGCGGCGGCGGCGCATACTGATTGGATTTCTTGCAGCCGGCGAGAAGCAGCGACAGGGCTGCCAGGACGGCCAAACCGGCAATTGTTGGGTATCGCCGCATATTCGGCCTCGTTTTCGGTTTGGACGTGACGGTAGCTTAACGGGCTTCGCCTTGGACCGGCCAGCCCCCATTCTGTCGTGACGCGTGTGCAGGCGCGAATAAGCTATTGTGTGGTGCGGATTACGCGGGTTAGACTTTTGGGCTGCGCTTATCCACGGGCCGATCCGGCAAGTGCCTGGACCCAGAGCAACGCGCAGCGACGAGCAAAGCACAGCGACGACCGGCGATCTTTATTCGCGCGCCACAGGCGCTCGCACCGGGAGAAACAAATGTCTGACGCAGCCGACAACAAAAAAAACGTTGCTCCTGACAAGGCAAAGCAGGCTTCGCCGCAGGAGGAGCCGATGGAAGACGAAGAAAAGATTATGGCCGGCCGCGACGACGTCAATTATCCGGCGCTGCTGACAAAGGATGTTCCGGGCGGTTGAGGCGCGAGACTGTCTGGCGGTCAGGCGGTGGGCCAGACTGGCGGATGGTACCCGAGTGGAACGGCTGGCCGAGCCCAATAGGGTGGTGTTTCAGAGAGTTGGACGACGGGCTTGAGATGGCGCAGCAGACCGGACGGCGTGTCGGTCTGGATTGACCAGCGCGCCAGTTCATCGGCGGTGAATTCCGCTGGTATGTCCTGCAACGTCTCCGCGGCAGCCTCACCCAGATCGACGATCCATTTCCCGACCTGAGCCAGCGAGATTCGCACCAGCCAGCTTCCGCCCTGTTCGGTTCGGCGCTTTAGGGCAACCATCGCGCCGGCGGCCATCAGGTAGCCGGTGCAGTAGTCGATTGCCGAGGCGGGATAGAATTGTGGGCCTGGCGTCGGACCGGGAACAGCCTCCGCCTGGCGGGCGGCGATACCGCTGACACTCTGGATAACGGTGTCGAACCCTCGGCGCTCGGCCCAGGGGCCGGTGTGACCGAAGGCGGAAAGCGAGACGTAGACCAGTCCAGGCCTGAGTCTTGACAGTGCCTCCGGCGCCAGGCCGCGGGCGTCGAGCGCCCCTGGCCGGTAGCCTTGGGACACCACGTCGGCACCGCGCACCAGCCCAAGCAAGGTATCGACATTTCGTGGTTCGCGCAGGTCGAGCGATGCGGACAGCTTGCCGTGGCCGGTGTCGAGCTCCTGGTAACCGAGGTTGGGCAGGTGGTCGGCGGAGATCTTCAAGACGTCCGCGCCGTGTTCGGCCAGGGTGCGCGCGCAGGTTGGACCGGCCAGCACCCTGGTCATGTCGATGACGCGGATGCCGGACAGCGGGCGGTCGCCTGGAGGCAGCGGCTCCGGCGGGCTGTCGCCAATGCGTGCGATCTCCATCAACGGCAAGGCGGCGACCGCGGCGGCCTGGGGATGGGATGACCACTCCGTTTGGGTCCGCACCATGCCGCCTGCCCCCTTGGCGGCGATGATCGCTTCCTCGAGATCGGCGGCGTTCCAGGTTGCCGCGGCCTGTGCAACCGATTCCCGGTTGTCCTCACAACCCAGAACCGTGAGGGCGGCGGCACGATGGTTGGGGAAATTCGCATGGATGTAGCTCCAGCGTCCGTCCCTGGTGGGGTAGAATCCCATGAGCGGGTTGCGCCCCGCGGGGACATGGCTGTCGCCGACTTTCAGGTAGTGCCCGCTGCGGAGTGAGGCCGTGGCCTGGCGCACATCGACCTCGATTTTCTGGCGACGACCGGTGCGGCATTCCCACAGGTCGGCGGCGGCAAGGCCGGTAGCAGCGAGCGCGGCGGCGCCGGCAGCGCCGATGCGGAACGGTGTCGGCAGGACGGGATCGGTGCCGCCGGTAAAAGTGACGGACCCGGCACGCTCGGCCGGCCATCCGGCGACCGGGGACAGGGTGCGAAGTGCTGTCTCGGGCAATTCGGCTTGGGGCGTGGCGGCTGGGGGCATGGCAAGTCTCCCATTGGTACTTTCGGGTTCAGGCCGGGTCAGCGGCGAGTTTTCCCAGCTTCAGATTTTAGGCGTATATCGGTGTTGAGTTTACGTAAATTAAACGATTTAGGACCGAACGGAGGTGATCGGACCTACCGTGGCGGAGAGTTCTGTTAGTCATTTGAATATAAAGCATATCATGGACCGGTCAGCGCGTCTTTGGCATCGCGAACCCGGCGTCGCGTTCGACATAGCGAACGATCGCGGTGATATCCTCCTTTGCGGCGCCCTGATGCATCGCGTGCTTGAAAATCAATCGGGCGGCCTGGCACACCCACATCGGGACCCCGAGTTCCTCGCCTTGCGCGATGGCAAGGTCGATATCCTTCATGAGAATGTGCATCTCGGCGCCGAAATCGAAGCTTCGGGTCAACACCGCGGCGGGGAATTTGGCTTCCGTTGCGCTGTTGCGGCCACTGCCGGCGTTGATCGCCGTCAGCATCACCTCGGGGTCCAGGCCGCCCTTTGCACCCATCACGAATGCCTCGGCGGTCGCGGCCAGCGCCACGGCCGACAGAATGTTGTTGGTCAGCTTAAGGACCTGCGCGGCACCCGGCTTGTCGCCGGCGACTGTCACGGTCCGGCCCCAGAGCGAGATCATGGGTCGCACCCTTTCCACCGCCGCCGGGTCCCCCGAGACCATGACCGACAGCGCGCCAGCCCGAGCGCCTGGCGGGCCGCCGGAAATCGGGCAGTCGAGCACGGTGATGCCGCGCGCCGCCATGGCCTGCTCGATCTCTCTCACGAACGGGACGCCGACGGTGCAGGTGTTGACCAGCAGTTTCATCGACCTGCCCGCCACGAGCCCATCCGGGCCCAGCGCGACCGAACGGAACGCGGCCAGAGTGGGCAAAGAGACGAAAACGATCGCGCAGTTGTCCGCGAGATCCTTGGGGCTGGCGGCGCGTCGCGCCTGCCGCTCCAGCAACGGCCGCATCGCCGCTTCGTTGATGTCGTAGATTGTCAGGCTGTGTCCGCCGTC
>DASYBP010000430.1:0-5965 GCA_036500715.1 Rhodopila sp. | reverse complement strand
GCGATCCGGCGATGAAACGAGGACGGCGGCGACAGAGGTCTTGGAGAACCTTCTCGTCGTGCTTGGCGAGCGTGCCCCCGAGACTGGCGCAGCGCGGCGCAGCGCCATCGTCGCGCTGTCCACCCTGATCGGCGCCATGACACTGGCGCGGATCGCCACCAGCAGCGGGCTGTCCGCGGAAATCCTCGAAAGCGCGCGGGACCACCTCTGCCTATAGACCGGATCATGCTGTGACATGGTTGCAAGAGCAGCATCTGAACCCACGGCGTCCAGGGCTGTTGGCCTGATGAAAGCCTGCTTGAGGATCATCTGCGAGCGAAGCCCACCACGCCGACCGACTTCGACCGATGACAAAAAATATCAACCTGATGCATATCCTCGGAAAAACGAGCTTGGCTTCCGAGGAAATATATCAAGACCCGCTGCCTGCTCAGCCGCAGATGAACGCGAGCGACGTCTCATCGATCACATCCTAGACTGGCGGGCGGCGCACATGCCGCAGCGAGCTCGGGATGATCGTGCCCCAGGCGTGAGCGCGCGGCTTCATCACGCTCTCCGGCGGTTTGGCCCAGTCTGTCAGTCGGCCATAGCGGGCAGGCTGACGGCAACATCATCGCTCAGGGTGGCGAATGGTTTCCAGCGTCATATAGCGGGCGCGTTGCACCGCATGAGTGCCGCGATGCATGCATGAAGGGCAAGCGCCTGTGTCTCCTCAACGGTACTGTCGCGTGGCCCGGCTCTTTTCTTCATGAGCGCTCGTACTTGTCCGCTTGCGGCGATTTGAGAAGCGCCGCTGTCGCTGCGGCGCCGATTGGCTCATCCTGGTCGGCAACCTCAAAGGCACGCAATGATCGGTCATCCAATGCTCAGATCAGCGATCGCACTGTATCGGCATCTATCGGCACGCGTCGTTCGCAGTGAGCACACAAGAATGTCCGTCGATATCCGCCACACTACTCCCCCTCACTCCCACTCGATCGTGCCTGGCGGCTTGCTGGTGATATCGTAGGTCACCCGGTTCACGCCGCGCACTTCATTCACGATGCGGCCGGCGACGCGCGTCAGGAACGCCATCTCGAACGGATAGACATCGGCGGTCATCCCGTCGGTGCTGGTCACTGCGCGCAGGGCACACGCCTTATCGTAGGTGCGGCCATCGCCCATCACGCCGACCGTGCGCACCGGCAGCAGCACCGCGAAGGCCTGCCAGATGGCGTCATACAGGCCGGCCAGGCGGATTTCCTGCAGGTAGATCGCATCGACTTTCCGCAGCATATCCGCTTTCTCCCGCGTGACGGCGCCCGGGATGCGGATCGCCAGACCGGGGCCGGGGAACGGATGGCGGCCGACGATGCTGTCTGGAAGGCCAAGCTCGTGGCCAAGCGCGCGCACCTCGTCCTTGAACAATTCACGCAACGGTTCCACCAGCGCCATCCGCATTCTGGCGGGCAGGCCGCCGACATTATGGTGCGACTTGATGGTGACCGAGGGGCCGCCGGTGAAGCTGACGCTCTCGATCACGTCGGGGTAGAGCGTGCCCTGGCCGAGAAAGTCGGCGCCGCCAATTTTAAGTGCCTCTTCCTCGAAGACCTCGATGAACAGACGGCCGATGGTCTGGCGTTTTGTTTCGGGATCGGTGACGCCTGCCAGCGCGCCGAGGAACAGGTCGGACGCATCGCGATGCACCAGCCTAATATTGAATCTTTCCCGGAACGTTTTAATCACCTCGTCGGCCTCGTTGTGACGCAGCAGGCCGTGGTCGACGAAAATGCAGGTCAACCGTTCGCCAATCGCCTCATGGATCAGCACCGCGGCAACCGATGAGTCGACGCCGCCGGAGAGGCCGCAGATCACCCTGCCCTGCCCGACCTGGGCGCGGATGCGGGCGATCTCAGTGGCGCGGAAGCCCGCCATGGTCCAGGTGCCGGTCAAGCCCACAACATCGTGGGTGAAGTTGCGCAGAAGCTGAGCGCCGTGCGGGGTATGCACGACCTCCGGATGGAACTGTACACCGTAGAATTTGCGAGAATCGTCGGCGATGGCGGCGAAAGGGGCGCCGTCACTGGTGGCGACGACGCGGAAGCCGGGGGGCAGGCGCGTCACCCGGTCGCCATGGCTCATCCAAACCGGCTCGCGGCCGCCTTTGGTCCAGGCGCCATGGAACAGAGCGCAGTCGTCGCCGATATCGACGTAAGCGCGGCCGAATTCCCGGTGGTCCGAAGGCGCGACGGCGCCACCGAGCTGGTGGCAGAGGAGTTGTTCGCCGTAGCAGATGCCGAGGATCGGGACGCCGAGGTCGAACACCACGGACGGGGCGAGCGGTGACGCGGCTTCATGCACCGAGGCCGGGCCGCCGGACAGGATGATACCGCGTGGGTGCCAGGCAGCGATACGGGCAGAATCGGCGTTGAACGGCCAAATTTCGCAATAGATCCCGGACTCGCGCAGGCGGCGGGCGATCAACTGGGTCACCTGGCTGCCGAAGTCCAGGATCAGGATGCGTTCGGGGGTGTCGGCGGGATCAGGTACAGAATCGGTCATGGGTTCGGGCCCGCGATTGATCCGACGCCTTGGATCATGCGGCGGGCTGCCTTTGCAAGCCGCGCGTGTCAGGTCAGGAACGCGCCGCCGTTCACGTGCAGGGTCTGGCCGGTGACGAACCGCCCATCGGGCCCCGCGAGGAAACGCACCGCGGCGGCGATTTCCTCGGTCACCGCCTGCCGCCCGAGCGGGATTGTGGCGAGCCTTTGGGGGCGCAGGCCGGCGGTGACGCCGCGAACGGTGTCGACCGCGCCCGGCGCGACGGCGTTGCAGGTGATGCCGTGCGGGGCGAGCTCGACGGCCAGAGCGCGCATCAACCCCTCGAGTCCGGCCTTGGAAGCTGAGACGTGGCAGCGGTTCGGCGTTCCGATGTGGGTGGAGATGCCGGACAGCCCGATGATCGCGCCACCACCGCGTCCCAGCATGTGTGGCACGGCCGCGCGGCAAAGGATAAACGCCCCATCGAGCGCGACCGAGAGAATCTCCCGCCACTCGGCGAGCGACATCTCCAGGAACGGGGTCTGCCGCCGCAGGCCGGCGTTACTGACCACGATGTCGAGGCCGCCGAACACCGCGATGGCCGCCTGGACCATCCTCTGGGTGGCGGCAGGGTCGGAGATATCGGCGAGGCAGCCGATCGCCTGATCGCCCGCCGCGTTAATCTCAGCCACCACCGCGTCGATGGCCGCCTGGTCGGAGCGCCCGTTGATCACCAAAGAGGCACCGCGGGTGGCCAGGTCGAGAGCAATCGCGCGGCCGATGTTCTTTCCCGAACCGGTAACCAGGGCGACCTTTCCGGCGAAACTCACGGCGCACGCAGAATCATGTCCGCCCCTTCTGTCGCGATTAACTCGAGGTTGCAAGACCGCCGCGACCCGTTGCTGTCGCGGCGTGTGCAGCGAGGCGGGCTTTCACGTTAGGTAACGACCCGCAGCGCCGGGCGGGATTTGACCGCCATGCGACGGTAGAGGGCAACGTAGTCCTCGGCCATGCGACGAGCCGTGAAGCGGGTTTCGAACCGGTCGCGTACGGCCGCCGCGGAGAGGCGGTTGAGCCGCGAGACCGCCGCGACGGCCGTGGTCTCGTCGTGGACGATGTAGCCAGTGACGCCGTGGTCGATGACCTCCGGCACCGAGCCGGCCGGGAATGCGATGGTGGGAGTGCCGCAGGCCATTGCCTCGATCATCACCAGACCGAAGGGCTCAGGCCAGTCGATTGGCAGCAGCAGCGCTTTCGCCCCGCTCAGGAAGCTGGGCTTTTCGGCGTCACCGATTTCGCCGATCATTTCGATCTGGTCGCCATCGATCATCGGCCTGATAGCGGTATCGAAATATTCACGATCGACGCGGTCGACCTTCGCCGCGATCTTCAGTTTCATTCCGGCGGCGCGGGCGATACGGATTGCGCGGTCGGGGGATTTTTCCGGGCAAATGCGGCCGAGGAACGCCAAGTATTCGCGCGGTACTGATTGCGGCGTCAACAGATCTGGCGGCAGGCCGTGATGCACGGTGCCGATGAAGTTGCCGCGCGGCAACGGGCGTCGTTGCGCATCGGAGATCGACACCAGGGGTGCGTCCTCGAAACAATCGTAAATACGAGTCAGTTCCGTCAGGTCAAGTCGGCCATGCAACGTAGTCATATAGGGCGTCGGCTGCCGGCTAAGCAGCGAGAACGGCCAATAATCAAGGTGACAATGCAGTATGTCGAACTCGTGCGCGTGCTGGTAGACCTTCTCCATCAGCAACATCTGGGGCGCCATGGCATCGCGCAGCGTTGCGTCGAAGCGCAGCGCCACCGGCCAGGCGGCATGGAGTTTCGCTGTCGTTACCGAATCGCCGCTGGCGAACAGGGTCACGTCGTGACCCATGGCCATCAGCTCCTCGGTCAGGTAAGACACCACCCGCTCCGTCCCGCCATAGGTTCGCGGCGGTACGGACTCGGTCAGCGGTGCAATCTGGGCTATACGCATTTGCTTGTGGCTCCCCGGCCTTTACGTCAGGCCCGAAGATGCTGGCCGGATCAGGTTTTTTTGGGGCGGCGGGGTGTAATCCCGGTGTCATCACGACTATGTGACCGCAACGTTGCGACTTTGCCGTCTCGTTTGCGTTTAAGGGCTCAACGCCGTCTCCGCGCGAGGCGAAGACGGCAAAGCGGGAGGTGCTGACCGATGGCGCGACTGGTCGTCGTTTCGAACCGAGTACCACTTCCGTCGGAACGCGGTGCCAAGGCAGGTGGCCTGGCGGTTGCGCTAGCGGATGCGCTGCAACCGGGATCGCTGTGGTTCGGCTGGAGCGGACGGCGGTCGGCGCGGGGGTCGGGCACCACCCATGTGCAGCGGTCCGAAGGCGTTACATATGCAACGATCGATTTGACCGAGGCCGATTATACATCGTTTTACGTGAATTTTTCCAATGGCGCGCTTTGGCCGCTGCTGCATGTCCGGTTGGGGCTAGTGGATTTCCACGGCGACGATTACGCCGGCTATCGCTCCGTCAACCGGCAATACGCCGCCGCGCTGGTGCCGTTGCTGCGACCGGACGACCTGATCTGGGTACATGATTATCACCTGATCCCCCTGGCCGCCGACCTGCGGGCGCTGGGCGTGACCAATCGTATCGGCTTCTTCCTTCATACGCCTTTCGTCCCGCCGACGATTTTCCACGCGTTGCCGCGATCGACGGAATTGCTTACGGCCTTGTGTGCGTTTGACGTGCTCGGGTTTCACACCCGTACCTACCGGACCGCATTCCTTGATTGTGTTACCGAAACACTTGGGATTCATCCCGATTTCGAGGGTCGTTTCACCTGGCGCGGACGGGCGGTGCGGGCCATCGTCGATCCGATCGGCATAGACGCCGAGGGTTTCGCTGACCGCGCGCGCGAGGCGGCGCGGGGATCGGATGCGCGAATGTTGCGTGACAGCCTGGGCAAGGGCGGTCTCGCGATCGGCGTGGACCGGTTGGATTATTCGAAAGGCCTGATTAACCGGTTCGAGGCGATCGGGCGGTTTTTCGGCAGGTACCCGCAGCACCGGCGGCAGGTCAGTTTCCTGCAGATCGCGGCGCGGTCGCGTGAGGATCAGGGTGCGTATCAGCGGCTACGGCGCGAGCTGGACCGGATCGTCGGCGACACCAATGGACGATATTCGGAATTCGACTGGACGCCGCTGCGCTACATGACCCGCGCGGTGAAGCGCGATACCTTGGCGGGCTTTTTTCGCCTGTCGCGGCTGGCGATGGTAACGCCCTTGCGGGACGGCATGAACCTTGTGGCGAAGGAGTATGTCGCGGCACAGGATCCCGCGGATCCGGGGGTGCTCATTCTTTCGCGCTTCGCGGGTGCGGCTGAGGAGTTGACCGAAGCGCTGATCGTCAACCCATACGATTCCGATGAGATCGCCGAGGCGATGCATCTGGGGCTGTCG
>DASYBP010000429.1:0-6324 GCA_036500715.1 Rhodopila sp. | reverse complement strand
CTGCCCCCCGACACCTCAGTGTGGGTTTTCGGCTCGCGCGCTACCGGCGCCGCTCGGCGTTACTCGGACCTGGACCGGGCGCTCGCCGGTAACGCGCCCTTGGACCTCGACATGCTGGGCCGTCTGGGCGAGGTGCTCGCGGAATCAGATTTGACGATCAAAGTCGACCTTGTCGATCTGCTCACTCTGGACCCGAACTTCCGGCGGCGGATCGAAGCCGAGATGGTGCCGCTTCGCTGCGCTGAGTAGCCTCTCGCCCCACCTCCCCTATATAACAGCGGCGACACCCACCAAGGACCGGACCTTGACCGTTCTGCAACCCGCCCGCGGCACCCACGACCTGATCGGCGAGGAACAGCGCCGCTTCCATCGCGTGGCGGAGGTTGCCCGTCGCATTGCCGCGACCTATGGCTTCGACGAATGGATCACCCCGATCTTCGAGGACACCCGCGTCTTCGCCCGCACCCTGGGCGAAACCTCCGACGTGGTTACCAAGGAGATGTACACCTTCGACGACCGCGGCGGCGAGTCCATCACGCTTCGCCCGGAGGCCACCGCCGGCGTCTGCCGGGCCTTGGTCTCCAACGGGCTGACCCAGTCGCTGCCGCAGAAAGTGTTCTACGCCGGCCCGATGTTCCGTTACGAGCGCCCGCAGAAGGGCCGCTACCGCCAGTTCCACCAGATCGGCGCGGAACTGATCGGACCCGCCGAACCGCTCGCCGACGCCGAAATCATCGCCTGCGGCTGGGACATTTTGAAAGCCCTGAACGTCGCCGGCGACACCGTGCTGGAACTCAACACCCTCGGCGACAAGGATTCTCGGGATGCCTATCGGACCGCGCTGGTTGGCTACTTCATCGACCACAAGGCACGATTGTCACAGGACAGCCTGGCTCGTTTGGACCGCAACCCGATGCGCATCCTGGACAGCAAGGACGAGGCCGACCGCCGCATCGTCGCCGACGCCCCGACCATCGCGCCGTACCTGACCGACGCCGCGCGCGACTTCTACGAAACGTTGCAGCGACACCTGACGCTGTTCCGCGTCCCGTTCGTGGAAAATCCGCGAATCGTCCGCGGCCTCGACTACTACGGCCACACCGCCTTCGAGTTCGTCACCGCCAAACTCGGCTCCCAGGGCACCGTGATGGCCGGCGGCCGCTATGACGGTCTGGTGGCCGAGATGGGTGGTCCGGCAACCCCGGCTGTCGGCTGGGCTGCCGGCATCGAGCGCCTGGCCATGCTGATGGACGCTGCTCCGGCCGCCCCGACGCCCGTCGCCGTGATCCCGATTGGCAACGCGGCCGAGGCGGCCGCCGTCGATATCCTGCAGTCGCTGCGCGCCAACGGCATCCGCGCCGAAATGGCGTATCGCGGCAACGTCAAACGCCGGATGGAGCGGGCCAACCGCACCGGCGCCCGCGCCGCCGTTCTCCTGGGCGACGACGACATCGCTGCCGGCGTGGCGCAGGTGAAAGACCTCGCCACCGGCACGCAGGAGGCCATTCCGATTGCTCACATTCCGTCGCGCCTGAAATGAACCTGGCATTCAAACTCGATCGCATCGCGGCACGCGCCGAAGAGCTGCGGGCCATGCTGTCCGAGGGCATTTCGGGCGAGGCCTACGTCAAGGCGTCCAAGGAACTGTCCGACATCGAGCCGGTGGTTGCCCGCATCGGCGACCTGCGCGCCGCCGAACGGGCCCACTCCGAGGCGGAATCGCTGCTGGCCGACCCCGAGATGAAGACGCTCGCCGAGGCCGAACTGTTCGAACTGAAGGAGCAGATCCCGGCCCTGGAGCACGAGATCAGGCTGGCGCTGCTGCCCAAGGACGAGGCTGATGCCCGCTCCGCCATCCTGGAAATCCGGCCGGCAGCCGGGGGCGACGAAGCCGGCCTGTTCGCCGCCGAATTGTTCGCGATGTATCAGAAATACGCCGACAGCAAGGGCTGGAAGTTCGAGATCCTCGAATACGGCGACACCGGCCTGGGCGGGATCAAGGAAGCGACGGCGGAAATCACCGGCCGCAACGTCTTCGCTCGCTTGAAGTACGAATCGGGCGTCCATCGCGTCCAGCGCGTCCCGGCGACCGAAAGCCAGGGGCGTATCCATACCTCGACCGTCACTGTCGCCGTGCTGCCGGAAGCCGAGGAAGTCGACGTGCAGATCGATGAATCGGACCTGCGGATAGACATCTATCGCGCGTCCGGCGCCGGTGGCCAGCACGTCAACAAGACCGACAGCGCGGTCCGGATCACCCACATTCCCACGGGCATCGTGGTGGCGATGCAGGAGGAGCGCAGCCAGCACAAGAATCGCGCCAAGGCGATGAAGATCCTCCGCGCCCGGATGTACGAGCAGCAGCGCGCGTCGCTGCACGCAACGCGGGCCGCCGACCGGAAGTCCCAGGTCGGCACCGGCGATCGCAGCGAGCGCATCCGCACCTATAATTTCCCCCAAGGGCGGGTGTCGGACCACCGGATCAATCTGACGCTGTACAAGATCGAGCGTGTGATGCAGGGCGACCTGGACGAATTCATCGATGCGCTGACCGCCGAGGATCAGGCCGCCCGTCTGGCAGCGGAAGAATGACTGCGCACCTTTCGTATCGGTCCGAACCGCTGTACCCCGCCGGGAACAACGAGACGGCAAAACCCAAAGCACAATCCCCGGCAACCACCGCCGAGGCAATTCGCTGGGGCGCCGGCCGGCTGGACGGGATTGCCGACCGTCCGCACCACGAAGCCCGCCGGTTGCTGGCGCATGCCAGCGGCCTCAGCCAGAACGACCTGATCGGCGATCCGCACCGTTCGATCGACACGACAGCCTACGAAGCCCATGTGGTTCGGCGGATCGCACGCGAACCGCTGGCCCTTATCGTCGGCCGGCGCGAGTTCTGGAGCCTGGATTTTCAGGTCTCGCCGGCCACCCTGGTGCCGCGACCGGACTCGGAAACCGTGATCGAGGCCGCTCTCGACGCATTTGCCGGCGCTCCGCCGCCAAACCGTATCCTCGACCTTGGAACCGGTACCGGCTGCCTGCTCTTGGCGCTGCTGACCGAGTTTCCGTCGGCGTTCGGCATCGGACTCGACGTCGCTCCAGCCGCCGCGGCATTGGCGAGAGCGAATGCCGCCCGCTTTGGTCTCTCCAATCGGTCTTCTTTTGTCGTGTCGGATTGGACCAATTCGCTCAGCGGCCGATTCGATCTGATCGTCGCCAACCCGCCTTACATCCGCGGTCCCGACATCGCCTCGCTTATGCCCGAGGTCGGCGATCACGAGCCCCGCGTGGCCCTCGACGGCGGCGAGGACGGCTACGACGCCTACCGCGCAATCATACCCATTCTGGACAGACATCTGGCACCGCACGCCGCCGCGGTCCTTGAAGTCGGCGAGGGACAGGCCAATTTCGTGACAAGACTCGCGCGGGGAGTCGGCATGGACACATCGTGTCGTGCAGACTTGGCTCAAACCCTCCGGGCGATCGTGCTGACCTGGCCGGATCGCAAAAAAATGTTTGGCAGGGTCTGACGAGGGGTGTACGGTAAGCAAGTGGCTGGGGTGGCGTATTGCGGCGCCCGAGATCGTGAAGGTTTACTCGAAAAATGAGTGCTTCGCGTGCCACCATCAACGTCGATGAATCGTGGTTGGCCAAGGGACGAACCCGGGGACGCTCTGACTGGGTGCCGGACACCCCCGAAGGCCGCCAACAGTGGGAAAGCACGACGGCAACAGTATGAACATGAAGCGCATGCGTGGCCGCAACCATCGCTCGGGCGGTGGTGGCGGCGGTGGATCGGGCGGCGCTATCCGCCATCATTCGGGTGGTGGAGTCCCGCTCAATCGTAACCACGTCTTCGACAGCAACGGCCCCGAAATCCGCATCCGCGGCACCGCCCAGCAACTGTTCGAGAAATACCTGCAGCTTGGGCGTGACGCCACCAGCAGCGGCGACCGGGTCACCGCCGAGGCCTTTTTCCAGCACGCGGAACATTACTTTCGTATCCTGAACGCGATGAACCAGGCGCAGCAGCAGGGTCAGCAGAACGGCCAAGGGGGCCAGCAGCCTCAGGCCAATCAGCGCCGCAACTATCAGCATGGCGAAGGGTTCCAGGGCGCCGAAGACAGTCAGGTGCAGCCAGAGCCCGAGGACGCCGAACAACGTCCGCCCGGCATGGGCGAACAGCCTGATGGCCGGGAGATCCCGATCGCCGCGGCGCCGCCGGAAGGCTGATCCGCCCTCCGGTCCGGCGATGCGGAACCGTCACCAAACCTGCGCGATCAATCCGTGGCGGCGGAACAAGTCGATCAGGACCAGGTTGACGTTGAACTTGAAGTCGTCGGTCTTGCAGACCGTTTCGAGCACATTCGCGATCGACCAGAGTTCGAACGCCTGAACTTCGCCATCTGCCGGCCTGGGCACGAAATCCTCGGGCACAACCAGATCGTAGCAGTATAGAACGTCGCGCCGCAGTCCTTCCGGCCGCTCCATGGCGTAACCGATCGACCCAACCTGAACCGCACGGGCGGCGAGTTCTGGCGGAATTTGCGCTTCCTCCGCGGCCTCTTTGACCAGCGTTTCGATCAGACCGAGCCCGGCGGAAACGCCGCCGGCGACGAGGTTGTCCAGCTTGCCGGGGTCGAGCGCCTTGTCCGTGGCACGCCGGGCAACCCACATATGCAACCCGTCACAGCGGGCCACCAGCCCGTTGACGTGAACGCCCGCCGCCTGAATGCCGAACGACGGTAAAGCGCCGCGATCGATACGCGCCAAAGCAGGTCCGTCCAGAGCGGGTGCATCAAGCCGAGCCCGCACGTCAAACGCCTCGCCGCGCCAGCGAAACAGTCCGTGATCAGCCAGGTCCCTGGCGATCGCCGGCAGCGCGGCCGGGTCGCGCAGGATGACCCGATCCGCCGAACACTGGATCGCCGGCAGGCCCGCCAGCGCCGCGACGATCCGCGCCGGCAAATACCCGACGGGTTGATCGCCGATCAGGAACGGCGTCCGGGTCCCCGGCAGTTCGGCGTTGTTGCAGGCCCGCACATGGCGCTGAAATCCACACTCCGTCATAGGCTCATCCCAGCGCCCTGCCTTTCAAACGCGACCGTATCATGCCACATGCGAAGCATGAGACGAAGCAGTCACGTGCACGCACCGGTGAATTTGCCGTCTTCCAGGCGCGTTGAACGTTCCACGATGCAAATTATTCTGTTGCTTCTGCCTTACATGTGGCCGGTCGGCAACCGCAACGCGCGCCTCCGCGTCGTCGCGGCGCTGATATTCATGATGCTGTCGAAAGTGGCCGCCGTCTACGTTCCGCTGCTCTACGGTCGCATTGTCGACGCGCTGGCGCCGAAGGATGACGCCCGGATCTTCATTGTTCCGGTTGCGTTGATCCTGGCCTACGGGGCAATCCGGATCGGCTCCGCCGGCTTCGGAGAGATCAGGGACGCGCTGTTCGCCTCGGTCCAGCAGCGTGCCGTCCGGCTGCTCGCGTTGCGCACCTTCCGCCATCTGCACGCCGTCAGCCTGCGCTTCCACATGGATCGCCAGACCGGCAGCCTGTCGCGTGTAATCGATCGCGGCGTCCTGGGGATGCAGTCCGTGCTGCGCCTTGCTGTGTTCAATGTCGTGCCGACGGCGCTCGAGCTGGCGATGGTGACCGCCATCATCTGGCACATGTTTGACTGGCGCTACGCGGTCGTGACCTGCCTTGCCGTAGTGATCTATGTCAGCTTCACCACGTTCCTGGCGGGCCGGCGCGGCCGCTATCGCCGCACGATGAACGATACCGACAATGACGCCTCCTCCAAGTCGCTAGACAGCCTGATCAACTATGAAACGGTAAAGTATTTCGGCAACGAGGAACACGAGGCGCAACGCTACGACCACGCCCTCGCCCGGTACGAACGCGCCGCCGTGCGCGTACAGGTTTCGCTCAATATGCTGAATCTCGGTCAGGCGGTTATCATCGCCAGCGGACTGACCCTGATCATGCTGCTCGCGGCGTCGGGCATGCGCGACGGCACCATGACCGTCGGCAAGTTCGTGGTGGTGAACACCTATCTGATCCAGTTGTATCAGCCGCTCAACTTCCTCGGCATTGTCTACATGACAATCAAGCAGGGTCTGGTCGATATGGAGCAGATGTTCGCGCTGTTGCGCGTCGAACGGGAAGTCGCTGACAAGCCAGGCGCCGCAGCGCTGACCGCGCATCTGTCCGAGGGTTCGGCCGGCGAAGTCGTGTTCGACAATGTCCAGTTCGGCTATCAGTCAAACCGGACCGTACTGAAGGGCATCGACTTCACGGTTCCTGCTGGCGCC
>DASYBP010000428.1:0-7188 GCA_036500715.1 Rhodopila sp. | reverse complement strand
GCGGTATCCGGCCGCGGCGTCGGAATGGATGTCGTCAGGACGAACATCGAGAAAATCGGTGGCACGATCGAGCTGAAGAGCACCCAAGGCCAAGGCACGACCTTCACCGTCAGGATCCCCTTGACCCTGGCAATCGTCTCGGCGCTGATCGTCGAGGCCGGGAAGGAGCGTTTCGCCATTCCCCAGCTCAGCGTGGTGGAACTGGTGCGGGCTCGGCGCGGCTCCGAAATCGCCGGCCGGGACGGGACCGGCAACAGCGTCATCGAACGGATTAATGATACCCCGGTCCTGCGCCTGCGAAACCGCCTGCTGCCGTTGGTCAGCCTGACGGAGCTGTTGGAGCTGGGCACCGACGACCGGGCCGGAACCGCCGCCCATATCGTCGTGGCGCAGGTCGGTCAGCAAATGATGGGAATCATCGTGGACCGGGTGTTCGACACCGAGGAAATCGTCGTCAAGCCGGTCACCCCCGTTCTTCGTCATGTCACCATGTTCAGCGGCAATACGATCCTTGGCGACGGGTCGGTCATCATGATTCTTGACCCGAATGGCATCGCTCGCGCCAGCGGCGTCGGCGCCGGGTCGGACAGCAAATTGCCGCGCTCCAGTCTGGCTGAGGCGCAGAGTTCAGCCGACAAGACCGCCATGCTGCTGTTCAAGGCCGGCGAAAATCAGCGCGTGGCCGTGCCGCTCGGTCTCGTCGCCCGCCTCGAGGACATCCCGCGGGACAAGATCGAGATCTCGTGCGGCTCGCCGGTCACCCAATATCGCGGCAGACTGATGCCACTGATCGCCATCGACGGCAGCCTGGATCGGGACAAATCCAGCCAGCCGCTACTCGTGTTCGCCGAGGGCGAGCGCACGATGGGCCTGATGGTCGACGAAATTATCGACGTGGTGGAAGACAAACTCGATATCGAACTGGCTGGTGCCCGACCGGGCCTGTTGGGATCCGCGGTCATCGGTGGCATGGCCACCGATGTGCTGGATACCGGCTACTGGCTGATGCAGGCCTGGGAGGACTGGTTTCGCGGTGTCCCGTGTCGCGGGGTGGCGGCTGGTGAGAAGCATGTGTTGTTGGTCGACGACAGCGAGTTCTTCCGCCAGTTGACCCTCCCGATGCTGGGCGCCGCCGGCTTCCGCGTCACTGCGGTCGGCAGCGCGACCGAAGCGCTGCGTCTGCGCGATGCTGGCACGATGTTCGACGCCGTGGTTTCCGACATCGAGATGCCGCAAATGGACGGGGTGCAGTTCGCTCGCGCAATCCGCGCCGGCGGTTCCTGGTCCAAGCTGCCGCTGATCGCCATGACTGGCCATGCCGACATGGACAGCGCACGGGTCGGCCGCGAGGCCGGCTTCACCGACTATGTCGCGAAGTTCGAGCGCGAGGCCCTGGTCGCCAGTCTTCGCACCAATTTGGCCGCATCCATTCACGCCTGAGCGATCAAGAGGACCCAGCCATGGCCACCGACATTCTGGAGCGGCCTGAAGCCGCTGCCGCCCGCGAGGACAATCAGGTTCTGGTCACACTAACCGTCGGCGAGCAGCTCTGCGGCGTGCCGGTACTCGCCGTCCGCGACATATTGCGCGAGCAATCCATTACCCGCATTCCACTCGCGCCGCCGGAGATCGCCGGCAGTCTGAACCTGCGCGGGCGCGTTGTCACCGCGATCGACCTGCGGCGGCGGCTGTGCCTGCCGCCGGCGCCGCCGGGCCGGCCCCGCATGTCCGTGGTCGCCGAACAAGGCGGCGAACTCTACGCTCTGCTGGTCGATCAGGTCTCGGAGGTGCTGAGCCTCGATGCGTCGATGTTCGAGCGCAATCCGCCGACGCTGGAAAGGTGCTGGGCCGAATTCAGCACGGGCATCTTCCGGCTCGACGGGCGACTGCTGGTCGTTCTGGACGTATCCAGACTGCTGGCCCTTTCCGGGGAAGGATAATTGGTCATGAGCCGCACCTGCCTCGTCGTCGACGACAGCCGGGTCGTCCGCAAAGTCGCCCGGCGCATTCTTGAATCCAACGGGTTCAGCGTCACCGAGGCGGCCGACGGCCAGAAAGCGCTGGATGCATGCCGCGGACACCTGCCCGACTGCGTCCTGCTGGACTGGAACATGCCGGTGATGGACGGCCTGTCCTTCCTGCGCGCGCTGCGGAAGGAATTCGGACCGGACAATCCGCTGGTCGTGTTCTGCACGACCGAGAACGACATAGGGCATATCGAGGCGGCGATCCAGAACGGTGCTCAGGAATACATCATGAAGCCGTTCGATGAAGACATCCTGACCGGCAAGTTTGCCCAGGTTGGCCTCCTGTGACCATTCTCGTCCGCCCCGCTGCGGCCACCCAGACCGCGACAACGGCGGCGCGGGTCATGATCTGCGACGACTCGGCGGTGGTCCGCGGCGCGCTTGCCCGCGTTCTCGAGTCCGACCCGGGAATCGCCGTCGTCGCCAAGGTGGAGAACGGCAAACAGGCGGTCGATCAGATCCGCGCCGCCCAGGCTGACGTCGTCGTGCTGGATATCGAGATGCCGGTCATGGACGGTCTGACCGCGCTGCCCCAGCTGTTGCGCGCCGATCCTGGGGTCCGTGTCATCATGGCCTCCACATTGACCACGCGCGGCGCGGAAATCGCCCTGCGGGCGCTGCGCCTCGGCGCATCGGATTATTTGCCGAAGCCATCCAGCGTCGGCACCGTCGCGGACGATGGCTTCAAGCGCGAACTGCTGGAGAAGGTTAAAGGCCTCGCCCGCATGCGTCGGCGCGCCAGAATGCCGGCGCGGGCTCGGCCTCCGATTGTCTTGCGGCCGCGGCCGCTGCTGCAGGCGCGCCTGCTTGCTGTCGGCAGCTCGACCGGCGGTCCGCAGGCGCTGTTCACCCTCGTTCAGGGCCTCGGACGCTCGGTGAGTGTACCCGTCGTGATCACCCAGCACATGCCGGCGACCTTCACGCCGATTTTGGCGGACCATCTGAACCGAATCGGCCTGATGCCCTGCACCGAGGCCCGCGACGGCGAATCGCTGGTCGCGGGTCGCATCTACATAGCGCCGGGCGACCGCCATTTGCTGGTGGAAGGCGGCCGCAGCGGCTTGCGCGCGCGGCTGGCCAGCGACCCGCCGGAAAACTTCTGCCGCCCCTCGGTCGATCCGATGCTGCGCTCTGCCAGCACCGCATGCGAAGGCCGCGTTCTGGTGGCGATGCTGACCGGTATGGGTCAGGACGGGCTGGCGGGAACCAGGAAGGTGGTTGACGCCGGCGGGGCCGCGATCGGGCAGGACGAAGCCAGCAGCATCGTCTGGGGCATGCCGGGCGCGATCGCTCACGCCGGCTTGTGCAATGCCGTGCTGCCATTGCCGAAGATCGGACCGCGACTCCTGGAAATGCTGAAAGGCGCTCATTCATGACCACGCCTCTGTCGCCGGTTGCGTTCGAAACGTTGGCCACGCTGCTGAAGACAAAGTCCGGCCTCGTCATCGGCATGGACAAGCTGTATCTGCTGGAAACCCGGCTCGCCGCCCTGATCAAGCGCGAAAAACTGGTCGATCTCAATGGTTTGGGGGAGCGGTTGCGGCGCCCTGCCAGTGACTCGCTGGCCCGCGAGGTGGTGGAGGCCATGACCACCAACGAAAGCTTCTTCTTTCGCGATGACGAGCCGTTCCACCACTTCCGCACCCAGGCACTTGGCCGTCTGGTCGCGGGCCGCCCTCCAGGCACTCCGCTGCGCGTCTGGTCAGCGGCATCGTCGTCAGGCCAGGAGGCTTACTCCCTCGCGATGATCGTCGCCGAGTCGGCCGCCGTCCTGGCGGGCCGGAAGGTGGAAATCATTGGCACCGACATCGCCCGTGATCAACTCACGCGTGCGCGCGAGGGTGTCTATACCCAATTCGAAGTGCAACGCGGCCTACCCGTCCAGATGTTGATGCGATACTTCAAGAAAGAGGATGCCAACTGGCGCATCGCAGAATCCATCCGCGGCATGGCGCAGTTTCGTGAATACAACTTGTTGTCTGACCTCCGGCCGCTGGGCGAATTCGACGTAGTGTTCTGTCGCAATGTGCTGATCTATTTCGATCAGGCGACGAAAACGCGCGTGCTAGACGCCATTGCCGGGCTGATGCCGCCCGACGGATTGCTCTATCTGGGCGGTGTTGAAACGGTGCTGGGCATTACCCCACGCTTCGCGCCATTGCCGAACGAGAGGGGGGTCTATGGCGTGGTCTCGGCCGCGCAACCGGCCTTATCGCAGCGAATGGCCGCGACCGCTTGAACCAGACATCCATGCGGCAGGCGCGGCGATAACGCCGCGGCCTCAGACCGTCTTGAGAAAGTCGCTCAGCTTGGCGATCGCCGACTGCTTATCGGTCTTTTCCAGCGCGCCGAGTTCGGCCGCCAGCCGATCCATCGCCGCCTCATAGATCTGCCGTTCGGAGAAACTCTGGTCGGGTTGACCAGAGTTTCGGTGCAGATCGCGAACCACCTCGGCAATCGCCAGCGGATCGCCGGAATTGATTTTGGCCTCGTACTCCTGCGCCCGTCGCGACCACATGGTGCGTTTGATCCGTGCCTTGCCGCGCAGCACAGTCAGCGCCTCATCGAACAGCTTGCGGGTGGCAAGCTTGCGCAGTCCAGCGGTGCGGGCCTTGGCGACCGGCACCCGCAGGGTCATCCGGTTCTCCTCGAACGTGATATGGATCAGTTCAAGCTTGTGGCCGGCGATCTCCTCGACGGCGATACGCTCCACCTTGCCCACTCCATGCGTCGGGTAAACGACGTGATCGCCTTCGACGAATATCTCCGCCTTGGCGATCGCCCGCGGCGTAAGATTCGGCCCGTTGTGCTGCGGCCGGACGTTGGGACGGGGTTCGGGTGCCCTCGCCGGGCTCCTGCCCCCGGCCGGCGGTTCAGCTATCTGATTCGAAACTTCTACCACTGCTTGATGCTCACCCATCGTTTTGCCTGCTGTTTCGACTCGGCGGCCTCCGCCTTTTTATTCGGGCCGGTTCAGGTCGTCGTGCCATCATTTTGTAACCGCCGCCCGCGCAAATCCCGTTCCTGATACGTCGGTAGGTCCTGGCGCGGGCTATTCCCGCCAGTTCCTGGCTCGGGTACCCCGTCAGATCCGGGCGCGGGTTATTCCCCGTTATCACCCATCCGCGTTACACCGATCGTCACGCCGATCATCGCAACTGGTTGCATAACAAGGCACTATAACATGAACCGCATGTCAGGTCGGAGTCAAAAGCCCGATACTCTTGAACGGTTCAGGCCTCGCCCGGTTCTTCCGAGAACAATTCCGCCTTATTGGGCTTGTCCTTCCATTCGTCCGCGTCGTCCGGCGGCGCACCCTTGCGCGTAATATTCGGCCACGTCTTCGCGTATTGCAGGTTTCGCTCCAGCCACGACGTCGCCCGGTCATCACTATCCGGCAGGATCGCCTCGACTGGACATTCCGGCTCACACACACCGCAGTCGATGCATTCGTCCGGATGAATCACCAGCATGTTCGCGCCGACATAAAAGCAATCCACCGGGCAAACTTCTACGCAATCCATGTACTTACACCGAATGCAGCTTTCTGTGACCACATAGGTCATTGGGAAACCTCTGGATGTGGGAAAAGCGCGGCGCTCGGCCGACAATCATGAGGCGCGATATGCCGTCGAATCGGCCTCAGCGCAAGATGTTGATGACACATCGCTGACGTCGACATAAAGCAACCGCGCCTCGGACGCCGGTCCCCGCCGTACCGCCAGGCGCGCGACCCGCCAGACACGCACCGCGCCGTTTACCGGAATGGTAAGGACGTCCCCCACCCTTAGCCTCGCGTGCGGCTTGCAGGTAGGATTGCGGTTGATCCGAATCGACCCCTGGGTCACCAGCTCCGCACAGTCCGTACGCCCCCGCATGACCCGCGCGCACCAGAGCCATTTGTCCAGCCGCTGCCAGTCTCTGTCTTCCCAGTCTATGTCTCCAAAATCGGCTATCGCGCCCCTCCGCTTCTTAGCGCCGCCAGGGCCGCGAACGGGCCGCCTCCCACGCTCGCCGGGGCGTCGGGCAACACCGGTCTGCGCCGGCGCAACGGAACCAGCATGGCAGGTGCCGGCGGCCCCTGCTGATCGGCGGCCAGACCGGCGGCGGGAAGGACGCGGAACCCAAGCTGCCGCAGCACCGCCGGCAGCATATCCGGCCTGATCGCAAACCGGGACGCCAGACCGGAGGGCAACGCCGATGCCCCGCGGCGCGACCGGTAGCCAAGTTCGGCGGCAACTTTCTCGGCGATATCCAGCCGCAACAGGATCGGCCCGGCGCCGACCCAGCCCGCCATTCCAGCGAAACCAGGGACCCAGTCAGGCTGATGCGCCGGCAATGACACCAATGCCGGATTTGGCAGCCTGGGCATCCGCATCCCGGCGTGGAGCGCCCACAGCCGAATCCGCATCGTCGCCGGACCCGGCTTCATCAACGCCGGCATGAACAAAGCGAAGCGGCCGGAATGGACGCCCATCGCGCGCAACCGAGGCCGGAGGTCCGCCGACAGGGTTTCTTCGTCCACGCCGGGAAGCAGCCCCAACGACTCGGCAAGCCGGTGCACTGGACCGCGCAGGGCCGGATGACTGCGTGCCAGGTCTTCGGCAGCGAACAGCGGGGCGAGATCAGAACGGATCCGCTCATCCAGCCAGATCTGCAGCCGCACCCGGATCCGCTCGCGCTCCGCCCCGTCCAGAAACTCGCTATCCAGAACGGCCACGCGCGGCCGCAGCTTCGCAGTCCCTGCCAACAGCCTGGCGACCGGAACGGTGTCCCAGGTCACCTGGTGCTCGTCTGTCAGGGCGAAGCTTTCGTCCGCCGCAGCCTCCAACAGACTGACCCGGCGCGGCATCTCGGCGCGCAAGGCACGACGGGCCGCGCGCAGCACCAGCTTTTTCTCATCCCCGACCGCCAGTGGATCTGGGGTGAACCCGAAGCCCTCGATATGTCCGACGTCGTGTCCCTCGACCACGACCTCGCCACGGCGCGTGACGGCGGACAGCAGCTCCTTGCCCTCGGCCTCCTCCAACCGCCGCACCAGATGGGCGGACCGCCGATCGACGAAGCGGCTGGTGAGCGTCGCATGCAGCGCATCAGACAGCTTGTCCTCGACGTCCCTGGCCTGCGCCTGCCAGTGCAGCGTGTCCTTCACCCAATCCGC
>DASYBP010000427.1:0-1514 GCA_036500715.1 Rhodopila sp. | reverse complement strand
GCCGGCTTGCGCCAGCGAGGCAGTCCGACGGTTTGGTTTACCGACGATGCAATCGCGGCTTGGGCAGCGGGGCGGCACACGACACGCAGTGGGCAGCCCTCGTATTCGCCTTTGGCGATCCTGACGGCGCTGACGTTGCGCGCCGTGTTCCGCCTCGGCTGTCGGCAGGCCGAAGGTTTGATCGGCTCGATTATCAGCTTGCTGGGTCTGGCGATGCGCGTGCCGGACCACACCACCCTGAGCCGCCGTTCTGCGACGCTGGTAGTGCCGCGGCCGCGCTGAGTACAGCCCACGGTGTGATGCCCGGGCGGTCCACTTGCTGGTAGACAGCACCGGGCTGAAGCTATGCGGTGCAGGCGAATGGCTGGTTGAAAAGCATGGCATCAAAAGGCGCCGGGCCTGGCGGAAGCTGCATCTCGGTGTGGACGCCGAGACCCGCCAGATTGTGGCATCGGCGTTGACCAGCAAGAGGTCGACGATGGCGTCCTGGCCGGTCCCTTGCTCGACCAGATCACCGCCTCGCTGTCCTCGTTCACCGCTGATGGAGCCTACGATCAGGATGGCGTTTACGCCGCGGTCGCCGAATATCATCCCGAAGCGGCGGTGATTGTGCCCGCCGCGCACCACCGCGGTTACCCAGCGGAACGGCTGAAACCGCACCGACACAGCGCGACCGTCACCTTCAGCGCATCGCCGAAAAGGGCCGCATGGCTTGGCAGAAAGCCTCTGGCTACAACAGTCGCGCTAAGGTCGAGGCAGCGATCAGGCGATGGAAGCAGGTGATCGGCGACGGGCTGCGCTCACGTATAGACGAACGTCGGGTGACCCAGGCCCTCAACCGTATGCTGGAGTTCGGACGCCCGAACCATGTACGCTTCGTCTGACCCCACACGTGGGATTGGGATCGTTGCGTGCATTCCTCCGATCCCTGCACCACGCTGTTGCAAGCCGCTGATGCCATTGACGTCGCCGCCATAGCAAACAGACTAAACTCCAATTGGGACAGACAACCCGGCGTTCCGGGTCTGTGCGACGAACCGTGCTTTCCTGCCCGTTCTATGTCGTGACCCCAACAAGCGATCTTACGGCCCTTCCGCGCTTATCGTGCAGCGGACAAACAACGGCGACAGCGCCTCGATGCCCTCGGGTCAGCGGCGCGGGATCATCGCGGTGTGATCGATGCAGCAGGCCATAGTCTGCAGCACCCCTTGCAATGTGGGAAAGCCCGACGCTAAATACCATCTGACTGGATGGTATATGGATGGCAAAATGACCGACAAAGTGCACGAGCTTCGGCCGAAGCCGGCTGACAGCGAAAAGATCACGATCAATCTGGGCTATGTCGACCTCGGCCATGTCGATCTGCTGGTGCGGGAGGGTTTTTACTCCAACCGCACCGACTTCATCCGGACAGCGATCCGGAATCAGCTCGATCGCCACAACGAAGCCGTCAAGCAGTCCGTCGCGAGACACCAACTCGACCTTGGTCTGCGTCATTACAGCCGGCAGGATCT
>DASYBP010000426.1:0-2920 GCA_036500715.1 Rhodopila sp. | reverse complement strand
TCGCCGTTTCTCCCCCGGAGTTGCACAACTGGGGATGAGGCTAGCACGAGTTCTCTATCCAAGCACCAGATCGTCCCGGTGGATCATCTCGTCGCGGCCGCGCCAGCCCAGGATCGCCTCGATCTGGTCGGAGCGATGCCCAGCGATGCGCTCCGCGTCGCTGCTCGCATAGGCCGACAGCCCCCGGCCAAGCGCCACGCCCTCGGGACCGACAATCGTCACCGGATCGCCGCGCTCGAACGTGCCAGCCACCGCGCGCACCCCCGCGGGCAGCAGCGACCTTCCGTTGGCAAGCGCCTTGGCGGCCCCCGCGTCGACGGTCAGCATCCCCAGCGCCGACAGCGACCCAGCGATCCAGCGCTTGCGGGCGGTGCGTCCCTCCGGCACCGGCAGAAACCACGTGCACCGGCCGCCAAGCTCCAGCGCCTGCAGCGGCCGCTCGACATTGCCAACGGCAATCGCCATCGCGCAACCGGCCTGAGTGGCGATCCGGGCAGCCACCAGCTTGGTGCGCATGCCGCCGGACGAATAACCAGGCGGCGGCTCACCGCCCATCGCCTCGATCTCTGGCGTAACCGCCTCCACCACCGGGATATGCTGTGCCCCGGCGTCCCGGCGCGGGTCGGCGGTATACAGTCCGTCGATATCGGACAGCAGGATCAACTGATCGGCCTGGACCATCTCGGCCACCCGCGCGGCCAGCCGGTCATTGTCGCCGAAGCGAATTTCGGCGGTGGCGACGGTGTCGTTCTCGTTGATGACCGGGATGCACCGCAGCGACAGCAGCGTGGCGAGCGTCTCGCGGGCATTCAGATAGCGGCGGCGGTCTTCGGTGTCGTCCAGGGTCAGCAGCAACTGCGCCGCTGTCAGACCCCGCGCCGACAACGCCTCGGCCCAGGCCTGCGCCAGGCGAATTTGCCCGACTGCGGCAGCGGCCTGCTTTTCCTCTAATCTCAGGCGCTTGTGCGTCAAACCTAAAGCCCGTCGAGCCAGAGCGATCGCCCCCGACGACACGACGATCACTTCGATGCCCCGTTCGCACAGCGCCTGAATGTCGGCGGCCACGCTGTCCAGCCAAGCCGCCCGCGGCGCGGCCTGCTTCTGATCCACCACCAACGCGCTGCCGATCTTCACGACGATCCGTTGCGCCGACGGAAGCGACGGAATCACGCGGCCTGCTCCTGCCTGATCGCCTGGATCGTGGTCTGCAGCTCACGCAGGACCTCCGGCACCCCCTCCCCGGTCGCCCCCGACAGCAGGTAGACCGGTTGCGCGGACGCCTTCCGCAGCGCGGCCAGGCGCGACGACGCTTCCCTGGGGCTCATCGCATCGGACTTATTCAACCCGATGATTTCCGGCTTTTCCGCCAGACCGCCGCCGTAGGCCGCCATTTCGCCCCGCACCGTGCGCCAGGCCTTCACCACATCGCCCGCGGCGCCGTCGATCAGATGCAGCAGGACGGCACAGCGCTCGACGTGACCCAGGAAGCGGTCCCCGAGACCGACCCCCTCATGCGCGCCTTCGATCAGCCCGGGAATGTCCGCCAATACAAACTCTTCCGACGCGGACAACCGGATCACGCCAAGCTGCGGATGCAAGGTGGTGAATGGGTAGTCCGCTATTTTCGGCCGAGCCGCGGAGACCACCGACAGGAACGTCGACTTGCCGGCATTGGGCAGTCCGACCAGGCCGGCATCGGCAATCAGCTTCAGCCTCAGCCAGACCCAACGCTCTTCCCCCGGCCAGCCTTTCGTCGCTTTCCGCGGCGCCCGGTTGGTCGAAGTCTTGTAATGCGCATTGCCGAAGCCGCCGTCGCCGCCGCGCAGCAAGACCACCCGTTTGCCGACGGCGTCCAGATCGGCCAGCAAAGTCTCCTGGTCATCGGCGAAGATCTGCGTGCCGACCGGGACGGCGATCACCACCGCCCCTGCCGCCGCGCCCGTCCGATCCGACCCCGCCCCATTGCCGCCCTTTCGCGCTCGGAAATGCTGCGTGTAGCGAAAATCGATCAGGGTATTGAGGTTCTGTTGGGCAACAAACACGATGTCGCCGCCCCTGCCGCCGTTGCCGCCATCGGGGCCGCCGAACTCGATGAATTTCTCCCGCCGGAACGCGACCACGCCATCGCCGCCATCACCCGAACGCAGATAGATCTTGGCCTGGTCGAGGAATTTCATGGCGGATCACCAAAACGAAACGGGGGCCGGCGATGCACCGGCCCCCGATCAGACATCAAATGGGGTCGATGCTACTCGGCCGCGGCCGGTCCCTGCTCGACTGAATGGGGTTCGACCGAAAGGGGCTCCACGGAAATATGCACCTTGCCCTCGGATCGGCGGGTGAACTTCACCTTGCCATCGATCAGGGCAAAGATCGTATGGTCGCGACCCAGGCCGACATTGGTGCCGGGGTGCCATTTTGTGCCGCGCTGACGCACCAGGATGTTGCCGGCGATCACCCTCTCGCCGCCGAACTTCTTGATGCCGAGGCGTCGGCCTTCCGTATCGCGCCCGTTGCGCGACGAGCCACCTGCTTTCTTGTGGGCCATGGCGATTACTCCTGCGTCTGTTCAACGGCTTCTGGGGTCTCGCCGGAAACAATGGCGAGGGACTCGGCGGCATCCAGCGCCGCCGGCGGCACCGTCTCGGCCTGGGTCCCCACCGGCGCCGTAGCCGCTGTGGTGTAGCTCTGACCGTTAGCGTTGATGCCACCGACGCGCAGCACGGTCACGTGCTGGCGATGGCCGTTGCGACGACGGCTGTTCTGCCGGCGGCGCTTCTTGAAGATGATCACCTTGTCCAGCCGATCCTGCGCGATGACCGTCGCGGTCACCGAGGCATCAGGGACAACCGGCGACCCCAGGGTCAGATTGCCATCGACGCCAACCGCCAGCACGTCAGTGAACGTGACGGTGCCGCCG
>DASYBP010000425.1:0-3382 GCA_036500715.1 Rhodopila sp. | reverse complement strand
ATCCTGGACATGGGTACCGGGTCCGGCATTCTGGCGATGGCCGCGGCCAAGCTGCTGAACCGGGATGTGCTCGCAACGGATATCGAGCCCTGGGCAGTCCGCGTCGCGCGGGACAACGCTGAACTGAACCAGGTCGGGCACCTGGTGACTACCAGGCGGGCAGATGGATGGCGTGATCCGTTCGTCCGTGCTCGTGGTCCATACGATCTGGTCTTCGCCAACATCCTGGCCCGGCCGCTGTGCCTGATGGCCCGCGATCTGGCGCTAAATCTGGCGCCGGGTGGATCGGCGATCCTGGCCGGCCTGCTCGCCAGTCAGGCCCGCTGGGTGCTGTCGGCGCACCGGGCGCGGGGACTGCGTCTGGAGCGAATGCTGCCGCAAAATGCGTGGACGACGATTGTCGTGCGAAAGGCGGCCTGACCGGCGCACGCGCGCATCTGGTCAGCACCGGCCGGCTTTGACTATACCTTTGGTACAGTCGTTACGGGGGACCGCGCCATGCCCAGCATCACGATCGCCGCTGCGGACGGCAGTGGGAGCTTTGCCGCTTACGTGGCCGAACCGAAAACCAAGCCCGCCGGCGTCGTCGTGCTGATCCAGGAGATCTTTGGCGTGAACCAGGCGATGCGGGACACCGCCGCGTGGGTGGCCGACCTTGGCTTCACTGCCCTCTGCCCCGATCTGTTCTGGCGGATCGAGCCGGGCATCGACATCACCGACAAGTCGGAGGCCGAATGGAAGCGCGCGTTCGAATTGTTCCAGACGTTCGACCAGGCGAAGGGCATTGACGACCTGAAGGCGACCGTAGCCGCGGCCCGTACGTACCCAGGGGCGAACGGCAAAGTCGCGACCGTGGGCTACTGCCTCGGTGGCCGGCTGGCTTTCATGATGGCAGAGGAATCCGATGTGGACCTGAACATCTCGTACTACGGCGTCGGACTGGACGGACTGCTCGGCGATCTGGGAAAGATCACCAGGCCGCTGATCGTGCATATCGCCGAAAAGGACGAATATTTCCCGGCCGAAGGCCGCGCCGCGGTCGTCGCAGCAACCAGGGGCCACCAACACGCCGTCAGCTATGTCTATCCCAACGCCGATCACGCCTTCGCCCGGGTCAATGGTGTCCACTGGGACGGACGGTCGGCTGCAATCGCCAACGGCCGCAGCGCGGAAGCGTTGGTTGCGGGGCTAGGGTAGGCAAGATGGGTGACTTCGGTACGACGGCGCCGGCCGGCCCAGAGCTTTCCGGCAAGGGACTGGCGCAGACGGCAGGAGCCTTGGCGGGGATCAAGGTCATCGACCTGACCCGGGTTCTGGGTGGACCCTACTGCACGATGATTCTGTCGGACCACGGCGCCGAGGTAATCAAGATCGAGCCGCCGCAGGGTGACGAGGTGCGAGACTGGGGGCCCCCCTTCCACGAAGGTGATGCCAGCTACTTCATCGGCGTTAACCGGAACAAGCGCTCGATCGCGCTCGACCTGGGCAAGCCAGAGGGTAAGGCGGTGCTGTTGCGCCTGATCGAGGGCGCGGACGTGCTGATTGAGAACTTCAAACCCGGCTCGATGGAAAGATGGGGGCTTGGCTACGAGGCAGTGCTGTCGAAGCGGTTCCCGGGGTTAATCCACTGCCGCGTCTCCGGATTTGGCGCCGACGGGCCGCTGGGGGGATTGCCTGGTTATGACGCCATTCTGCAGGCGATGACCGGTCTGATGAGCGTCAACGGCGACGCAACGACAGGCCCGATGCGGCTCGGCACCGCGATGGTCGATATGGGCACCGGGCTGTATGCCGCGATCGGCATCCTGATGGCGCTGCACGAACGGGGACATTCGGGGCGCGGCCAATACCTCGACATGGCGCTCTACGACTGCGGTCTGGCGCTGCTGCATCCCCAGGCGGCCAACTTTTTCCTCAATGGGAAGCGACCGACGGGCACCGGCAACCCGCATCCCAACCTTGTGCCGTACGACAAGTATCCAACCAGGACCTGCGAGATTTTCATTGCCAGTGGCAACAACGGGCAATTCCGCAAATTGTGCGAGCTGATCGGGCGGCCGGAGTTGGCCGACGATCCGCGCTTCGCCAATAATGGCGAGCGAAATATCAATCGCGTGGCGCTGACGCTTGCCTTAGCCGCCGCGTTCGCGGAGCAGGACGGCAACGAATTGTCGTTGCGGCTGATACGCGCGGGCGTTCCGGCCGGGCCGGTGCTGCCGGTCGACGAGGCGACGGCCGCGCCGCACACCGCCCATCGGGAGATGGTTACGGAACTGGACTGGTACAAGGGGATCGGGACGCCGATCAAATTCAGCCGGACCAAGGGCGGCACGCGGCGTCCGCCACCGACGTTCAATGAGCATGGGATCGAGGTCCTGTCTCAACACGGCTACTCCCATGCTGAGATCGCGGCGCTGCAGGATGCCGGGGTCATACACGCCAGGCGGCGGATCTAGATCCGGCGGGTCATGGTGACCCAGGGCCGGACCGTCCAACGTCGCTAAAGTTGATCCCGGATCGACGGGTGATACCCGAGGCGACCGCCGCGTCGGCAAATGGCAACAGGGTGGTTCCCTCACGCTGTTCTTTGACCGTCGGCTCCGCATCCTCCCCTTCGGCGGGGCCGGCCAACGACACGCACCGCTGGTCCTGGGAAGTAATCAGGCCGCCGCTAAGCCCGCCCAGACCGCCAGCAAGGCGGTTGCGATTACCACCGCCGTGATATAGGGCTTCGAAGATGCCAAAACGCGGCGCGGATTTTTCTTTGCTGGGCCGAACGTTTCGTTTCCTTGATGAACGAACATATCCCGCATCAATGTGTCCGATCTGTCATGTTGCCCTCTCTGGCTGAACGCTCCAGTAAAAGAGGGCCGCGGGAGTTGAACCCCCGCGGCAAAGTTCAGGGGAGGAAACACCGCTCTCATACCTCACGTTTTCGTCAGACAGCAACATCATTTTCAACAAATCGCGATCACGTTTATCGTCCGGCTACGTAACGCTGTCGCAGAGTGCGGTTTAGATCTCCATCAATTCCATTGCGTCTCCGATCGAAAACTTCCCCCCCTCGGCGACCTCGGCATGAACACCGAGATCGGCATGGCCGTACAGGGACCGCAATTCGGCAACGGGATCAGCATCGCGTTCGCCGGTTTCCGGATTGACTTCGGTCGCCGGACAACGGGTGGTGCCCTTAAGCACGCGCAGTACGGCGCCGCCAACCTGGATCTCCCGGCCAATCCAATCGCGTTCCGCCCAAGCGGGCGCGCCGCTGAACCAGATATTGGCGCGAAAGCGTCGTCGGTGGCGCCGAGCCCCGACTTTAGCTTCGTAGTCGCGCAGGCTGGCAAGGTTGTTCAGGCTGACCACCTTTGCCTTCTGGTCG
>DASYBP010000424.1:0-7887 GCA_036500715.1 Rhodopila sp. | reverse complement strand
CGCTGCGCGCATGCGGGTGCTGAGCTGTCTATTGGGGTGCTAGACCGCCTGCTGCCGAGCGGCAACGTTTCGGAGGTGCTGGCGGCGGCAGACCAGCGGTCAATCCCGGTGGTGCTGATCAGCGGCGACCCGGACCAGGCGCGGACGGTCGATGAAAGCCGGCTGTGGCTGGCGAAACCATTTGGCCAGGCCACGCTCTTGGCGGTTTTGGATAGCGCTCGCCGCTGAACGGCGGGGCGGCTATTGTCGCGGATATGGACACGCCCGCGGAAGCCCACCGGATCAACCTGCACCTGGTCTCGGACGCCACTGGCGAGACGCTGAACGCGATCGCCCGCGCGACCACGGTGCAATTCGAGCCGGCGCAGATCATCCACCATCGCTGGAGCCTGATCCGCACGCGGTTCCAGCTCCATCGGGTGCTGGAGGGGATCGAGGCCGAACCCGGTCCGGTTCTGTCCACGCTGATCGATCGGGCCCTGCGCGTGGAGCTGGACACCACCTGCCAGCGGCTGAATGTCAAGGTCGTCAATGTGCTGGACCCGGTGATCAATGCCTTGCAGGACGCCATCGGCCAGCAGGCGGAGGCGCGGCCAGGGCGGCAGTACGTGCTGAACGCGGATTACTTCTCGCGCATCGATGCGATGCATTACGTGCTGGCGCACGACGACGGCCAGGCGCAGCCGGGCCTCGCGGGAGCCGATGTGGTGCTGGTGGGCGTGTCCCGCAGCTCGAAGACGCCGACCTGTTTCTATCTGGCGAATCGCGGGATCAAGGCGGCGAATGTGCCGCTGGTGCCAAATCTGCCGATCCCGCCAGGGCTGGCCGAAGTCAAGTGCCCGGTCATCGGGCTGACCCTGGCGGCGGAGGCGTTAATCGACATCCGCCGCCATCGGCTGCGGCTGATCGGCGGCGGCGGGCAGACCGGGCCGATCCGGGCCGATAGTTCCGAATACGTCGATGAGGACGCGGTGAAGGCGGAGCTGCTGTGGGCGCGACGGTTCTGCAACAGCCATGGCTGGCCGACGATCGATGTGACGCGACGCTCGATCGAGGAGACCGCGGCCACGGTGCTGCAATTGATGGAGGCGTGGCACAACCGGCGCGCCAGGGCAGAGGGACGGTAGCGGGTCTGCCGGCAAACGAGCCGGAAGGTCAGGGGATGTGGGTTTGTCTGGCCGCTGCGGTGGGGATGCCCATCTGCCTCAGGGTATCGATCATGGCGCCGGCCCAAAGCTGCTGGTTCCGTTGCGCCTGGACGGGCGGTGCGATGGCGGCACGGGTTGCGCGCGGGTCGATCGGGTCGCCGCCACCCGCTGGGGTGGCCTGAACGTCCGCGGCCTGACCGTTGGTCGTAGGCAGATCGCAGGCCAGGCGGCGGTCGAGGGCTTTTTCGGTCGCGATGGTTGAGCGGTTCAGGCTGTTGGCGCAGCTGCGGCAGCGGATCCGCAGGGACTGGGATATCTCGGGGGTCCTTGACTCGGCCAGCGCATCGAGAGTGGTCATGCCGAGGGCGATGATTCGGGCGGCCTGCAGCATTTCCGCCCGCGTACGGGTTGGGTAGGCGCCGAGGGTTTCAATGATTTCGCGCCTTGTGTCGTGGATATCCGCGCAAGCCGCGGTGAAATGGGGCAGCAGGAGGGCGATGAGGGTTTCCAGGAAGGCGCTGGGGATCGGCGGCACGGCGGGTCTGTTTGATGTTGCCTATTTGTTCTAGTCCAGATTGCTGGTTGGCGTCAAGAACAAAATGTGCGTGGAACAAAATGTGCGTGGAACAAAATGCGCATGTGGTCCGCGGGAAAGGTTAGGCACCGGTTTGCCGGCGTTAGGGTGGATCGGCGTTAGTGCCTTGCCTCGGGCGCAGGGGGCGGCTATACGCGCGCCCTCGGTCGGAGTGTAGCTCAGCCTGGTAGAGCACTGTGTTCGGGACGCAGGGGCCGGAGGTTCGAATCCTCTCACTCCGACCATAAAGATGGCGCCATGGATGCGGGCGAGCTTCCTGGGGGTGACGGCGGGGACTTCCCGGGGCGGGCTATGGTCCCGGCTGTCGGGCCGAAACAGCGATACTACATCACTGATCGTCATCACCTTGCGCTCGCCCTCAAGGGTGAAGACGCTGGCCATGTTCTGATCCGAGTGGTTGCGAATCGCGCGCGGCTTGACGCAGACTTGTTTTGGTTCGTGACGGACAACCGGATGTGGATCGATGCCCCGACGGGGAAGGGACGACGCGGCGGCCCGGCGGATATTCCGAAACGTCCGACAAGATGGTCGATGATCCGGTTCGCTCGCTGGCAGGGGAACTGGCGCAGACGGTTGAGTATTCAAAAGACCTGACGCCACTCAGGGAGTTCCAGTGGGCGGATTTTCTGCGCCGGCGGATGAAGCTAAAGGATGTTGAAAAAGACTTTGAAGGCGCGGCCGAAAATGCGCCCAAGCTTGCCAACGGCAAGGATGCCGACGACTTGCCTGGGTGGTGTGGTCCGGCTTAGGCCGATTGACCCCGTTCGCTTCGCACGCCGGGACACTTCGCGGTGGACCGCGCGCGCGTTGCGCTTGCACCGGTTGGTGGTCGTCGATTTTTCGCGCGCCCATTCCTCGCAGCAATGTGACGTCGGTAATCGCGTTTCGATCCTGAACCGCGCACCCGCTCCGCGCGTCAAGTCGAGGGTGAGAAGGGGATCGTTTGATGACCGACAGCCGGTGGGAGGTCGTGCTTGTGCTGATCGCCTCGTCCACGGCTTTCTTTTCGGTTTGGCATTTCGTATCCCAATTACTCGGGTTGTAAAGCCAAGCGACCGTTTTGACTTCTGCCCATCTTGGTCGCGCCGCCCTTTGCACGTGGTCGGCCGTTGGTATCACCAGCATGTGGGAAGGTGATCAATGGTTCGGTCCGCAGTTCTTGCCGCGCCGCTGCTGCTCGCCCTGACAGGACCGCTGTCAGCGACCGAACTGGACGGCGTCGATATGCCGAACAGCGTCGATGTCTCCGGCGTACATCTACTGTTGAATGGCGTAGCGATACGGACCTATTCAGTCCTGGCGGTTCACGTATACGTGGCGGCGCTGTATCTTGAGCATTATACTGGTGATGCCGATGAGATACTCAAGTCGAACCGCACCAAAATGTTGCGGTTTTTCTTTAAGCGTCACATCGATGCCGACGATGCCCGGGCCTCCTGGCGGGAGGCCCTGGACAGCAACTGCCGCACGCCCTGCCATCTGCCAGACGAGGCGGTGGCTCGATTCATGGCGGAAATGCCGACGGTCGATAACGGTGACACGAGCACCCTCTTGTTCACGCCGCAGGGATTGAGCTTTTTTGTGAACGGGCGGTTGGTCGGCCGGCTTACGGATCTGAATGCCGTCAGGGTGGTGCTGGCGACATTCATCGGCGCCTATCCATCGTCGGAGGCGGTCAAGCGCGGGCTGCTTGGACCGCCACCATAAAATCATGGTTGCGATTTCAGGCGGGATACGGAACGATCTTCTCATAGTCGTCGACCAGCCATTCGGCCGGTTCCGCTGCCGCGCCCTGATACCATTGTTCGACCAGGGGATGGCTGCGCACGGCCGCGCAATAGGCCGCGGTCGCCGCGGAGATTGCGGGCTTCCAGCCCAAAAACCGGGCGACGACCGGGGCGAACATGGCGTCCGCCGCGCCGAATGTGGCGCCGAACAGAAAGGGTCCCGCATCGCCAAATCGCGCCTTGGTATCTGCCCATAAAGCCTCGATCCGAGCGATATCGCTTAGCGCGCCCGGGGTGCGGCCAAGGCCGGAGAAGTCGCGGCCCAGATTCATCCACATCGCCATGCGCAGATCGCGAAATCCGGCGTGCATTTCGGCGGCGATCGACTTCGCCTGTGCCCGGGCCAGCCGGTGGGCCGGCCACAGCGCCGGCTGAATCTCGGAACAGTAGTCGCAGATCGCCAGCGATTCCCAGACGCGGGCACCGTTGTGCTCAAGAAACGGCACCAGTCCGTTCGGCGACAGCGCCGCGATGGCCTCGGTTGGGCCCGGCCGGGTGAACCGGAGCACGCGAACATCGACATCGAGGCCGGCGAGTTTCACCGCCAGCCAGCCGCGCATCGACCAGGAGGAATAGCGCCTTTGGCCGATATACAGGACGCCGTCAGTCATCTCTGAAATCGAACAGGCTGGCCGCAGCGGGCTCGCCACGCGAGTACTCCATGGCACAAAAGGCCCCGCCCATGTATCGTTCTTCGACCGGATCGTCGCTGACGGCATTGGCCAACTGGCCGGCAAACGGATCGGCGCTGTCGATCGGTGTCCAGCCCACGGTCGCGCGCGCGTCGTCGCGCCACCACGTCATCCGCGCATTGTTCGACGCGCCCCAGATCACCGTGTGTCCGACCTTCGGCGCAAGCACACACCGTTCCATGAGCCGGGAAAAATCGGGGTACGACAGCCACGTCGCCAGCATGCGCGCATTCGTGGGTTCGGGGAACGCCGATCCGATGCGCACATTCACGTTCTCCACGCCGTGCTTGAGCCAGTACATCCGGCCCATCAGCTCACCGTAGGCTTTTGACAGTCCGTAGTATCCATCCGGCAGAAACTGGGTGTCGGCGCCAAGGCTTTCGGTTCGTTCATGGAACCCGATCGCGTGGTTCGAGGAGGCAAAGATCACCCGCGCCCTCTCCCGCCGGGCGGCTTCGTAGATGTGGTAAAGGCCGCGAATGTTGGGCCCGATCACCTCCTCGAACGGCCGTTCCGTTGATGCGCCGCCGAGATGGATGATCGCGCCGCAGCCTTCGGCCAGCCGCAGGATCGCCACGCCGTCGGCGAGGTCAGCCTTGGTGAACGTCGCGCCGGCGGGGATGGTATCGGGGAACGGGACGATATCGGTCAGCACCATCCGCCAGCCCAGCGCCCCGAGCGAGCGGACCAGAACGCGGCCAAGCGCGCCGGAGGCGCCGGTCAATAGAACCGGTTTGGCGGGCGTGTCAGTCATGGCATGCTCCTGTCATTCGCAGCGGAGGCATCATGCGCAGAATCGACGAACTCGCCCAGGCCCTGGCCGACGGTTCCCTCACCAGCCGGTCCCTGATCGAGGATTCGCTGGCGCGCATCGCCGACCCGGACGGCGAAGGGGCGCGCGCGTTCATCAAGGTCTATGCCGACCAGGCGCGTGCGATGGCGGACGCTAGTGATCTGCTGAGGCGGGCCAATCGCGCGCCGGGCCGCTACGCCGGCATACCGATCGCGGTGAAGGATCTGTTCGACGTTGCCGGCGAACCCACGCCGGCCGGGTCGGTCGTGCTGGCCAACGGGCCTGACGCCAAGGCGAACGCCCCGGTCGTGGCCCGCATGCTGGCGGCCGGCTTTATCCCGGTGGGCCGGGTGAACATGACCGAGTTTGCCTTTTCCGGCCTGGGCATCAACCCGCACTACGGCACGCCGGCCAGCCCGTGGGATCGTGCGTCGCGGCGCATCCCCGGCGGGAGTTCCTCCGGTACCGCCGTGGCGGTCGGGGATGGGATGGCGGCGGCGGGGTTGGGCACCGATACCGGGGGTTCCTGCCGCATTCCGGCGGCGTTCTGCGGCATCGTCGGTTACAAACCGACCGCTCGGCGAGTGCCGATCAGCGGGGTTTTGCCGCTGGCGCCTTCGTTGGACTCGGTCGGCCCCTTGGCCCCTAGTGTTGCATGCTGCGCGGAAATCGATGCGATCCTGGCGGGCGCGGAGCCGAATGCACCCACGCCGGCAAGCCTGAACGGGCTGCGCTTCGCGGTGCCGGAGAACATGGTTCTGGATGGGATGGACGCCACGGTGGCGGCGGTGTTCGACAGCACTCTGTCCGCATTGTCCGCGGCCGGCGCGCGGGTGCAACAGGTGCATTTTGCCGAATTCGCCGAACTGCCGGCGGTCAACGCCAGCGGCGGGTTCGCGGCCGCGGAGGGGTATGCCTGGCACCGCGGTCTGCTTGCCACCAACGGCAGCGGCTATGACCCGCGCATCCGGGTCCGCATCGCCCGCGGTGAGCATATGAGCGCGGCCGACTATATCGATCTGGTGAATGCTCGGGCCCGGCTGATTGCCAGCTTCGACCGAGCGACCGCGCCGTTTGACTGTGTGCTGATGCCGAGTGTGCCGATCACCGCGCCGCGGATTGCGGATCTGGATGACGAACGTGCCTACAACAGTATCAACATGCTGATCTTGCGGAACACGGCGCTGGGCAATTTCTTTGATCGCTGCGCGATCTCGGTACCGTGCCATCGCGACGGCGAGGCGCCGGTCGGACTGATGCTGATGGGCGAGACGCTGGGCGATGGACGCCTGTTCGGCATTGCCGCGGCGGTGGAGGCGGCGCTGAAGTAGGTGAGCGGGCGGGCCCGATAGGCCCGCCGCCAGCCAACGGTTGCCGCTTATGCCTTGTGGAAGACCAGGGTGCGCAATTCGATGCTCTCGCGCGTTGGCGCGTCCGCCGGCGCGTCGGGAACCAGGAACGCGGTGTGCGGAGCGAAGCGGGCAACATCGGTCCGCGAGTCGTAGCACTTCACCAGCAGAACCTCGTCAGGGCGCTGTTCCTTGATGTAGTGCCAGCGATGATCCGGATTGAACGCCACGTTATAGGTCTCACCCACCCGATTGGGATAGATCAGGTCGGAGGGCACGAGCTCGGTGAACCGCACCGACGGGGCCTCGGCCACCGCGAGCGGGGCGTCGTAGACCGGGTGGTTGATCGGGCGCCAGAGATTGATGACCTGGACACGGCCCTTCAGCAATTCCTCGGCTTCGTCCGGCAGCAGATCGCGCACCCGCTGCGGGCCTGACTTGGCGGTGTGATCGACGTGCACCCGGGTGGCCGGCTGGCGCGGGCCGTCGCGATAGTCCTGCTGGCCTGGGATGCGGCGGCGCAGCGTGTGGTCGAAAATGAACACCCGGTCGGCACCCGTTACTTCTTTCAGCAGCCGCTCGGCCTCGGGGTAGTAGACGGTGCGGATTTGTGCCTCGTCGGCGAAGTCCTGCACCGAGGACTGATGTTCGACAACGGCGAAACCTTCACCGTCCAGGGTATAGGCGTGGTCAGCCTCGCGCAGGTCGTGGATCGGCTGTTGGTGCGGCTGTGTCGCGACCGTTGTGCTGGGCGATCCTTCGGGCGGGGTGAAGGTGAAGGTGCGAGGACGGTCCTGTGTCGGGACGATATAGTTGAGTTCGGCGATAGTGGCGCTCATGCGGGATTCCTCCGGTGACGGGGTCGAAGCAGCGGTGCGTGACCCCGTGATCGGCTTTCACATCGTGGGTGGAAAGGCCTTGTCAAGGACAATCACACGGAGAAATAGCGTGAGTCAACGCCATTAAACGCGCGGGGCGCGTTAAATGATCGGGCCTGGTCTGGTTCGCCTGCGTGGCCGGCCAGGCATCGACATTGATATCGTCCCGGTGCAACCGTGCGGATATCGTCGAAGCAGGAGCCTGCATGAGCCAGACCGAAGACCCGGACGCCGCGGCGCGGACAGCGCTGCGCCTGATCGGTCCCGATCCGCAGAACTGGGTCCCGGACCAAGCGGGCATCGACCACAATGTGGTGCTGGTCGGCGGCGGACAGACCGGCTGTGCGCTGGCGTTCGCCCTGCGCCGCGCCGGCGTCGGCAAGGTCTCGGTGATCGATGCAGCCGAAGATGAAACCCAGGCCGGTATCTGGCGGACCGCGGCGCGGATGCAGCTTCTGCGCACACCAAAAAATTTGCCGGGGCCTGAACAGGGCATCCCGGCGCTGAGTTTCCAGGCCTGGTACGAAGCCCGTCACGGGGCGGCGGCCTATCTCGCGATCGACCGCATCCCGCGCCTGGCCTGGGCCGAATATCTGAGCTGGTATCGGCATTTTCTCGGGATTCCTGTGCGCTACGGCAGGCAGT
>DASYBP010000423.1:0-3355 GCA_036500715.1 Rhodopila sp. | reverse complement strand
CAGCCGCGGCCTCCCGGCGGCGACATCCACGGTGTCCGCCTGCTGTCTTATGTCGAACAACTGCTCGACGATCAGATCAGCCTGATCAATCGCTGCGCGACCCTCCGCGGTGAGCTGCGCATAGGATGGAACGAATGTCAGGATGTCGCCGGTGCGGGCAGCGGCGAACTTCTGATACAGGCCCATCATCGCCTGTGCCTGACAATTGCCAACCACCGCGACTCGGCGTTTTTGTGCCGCTAAGAAGACAAAACCCTGACGTGGTGTGGGGTCAGGCGGCATCTGATCAGCGTACATCCGGTATGCCTTTTGACAGACGGCATAGAGCGACTCATGCGCTGAGCCGAGCGGCTTGTCATCAGGCGAAAATGCGAAGTGATCGATAAATCCAACCAGCAAGCCTGGCAACCGGGCCTCGACGGTACCGTTAAGATGAGTTTCGTCGGCGTATCGAATATACAGCAGCGTGGTGTTGCCATACTTCCTGACGGCGGCGTGCAGCCGGCCGAGTTCGGCGTCCGTCAGATTGCGCTGAATATTCTTGTAGACGAAAATCTTGTCGCCGGCCTCAAGGTCCTCGATCAGCTTGCGTCGCAGGAACTGTAAGCGCCGGCACGCCTGAACTGTCATGCGCTCCAGGCCGACATCGGCGACCTTGACGAACGACCGCATGGCCATCCAGAAGCGTGTGTCCTTGGTCCACCATTCGTCGGTGCTGTCGGGGTTAAATACGATTGTATGTTCCGGCAGCCCGACTCCGTCGAAGCGTGTCTCGAGCGCCCTGATCAGCAGATCGTGGCCCAGATCGGCCCACCGCAGCAGGCCCAGCGGTTCCGCATCGAAATGGCGTTGGAACAGGCCAAATTCACAGCCGTGGCCTGAGCCACCCAGGCTCTCGAACCGCATGGCCAATGCGCGGTCATTGAGAAGCGTCCCCGGAGGCGCCGCCACCGGCGAGGCCGCATCCGAACGCGTCCGGTTGGGGACCATCCATGTTGCTCCTCACCATGGCGACGCTGCCACCCACGGAGCCAATACACGGCGCGTAACCTCTCTATCAAGGGTCTTCCGCCTGAACGACGAACATGCAATATACTGCATGCCGCGGTCGCGAGCGCAGGGAGAAGCGGAAGAAAATGGCACAAGGCAACGCGGTCGACTGGTTTGTCGACCGTCATTCCAGGGACGGCGACGGGACACGGATCGCATTCGAGGATCCGTGGCGGTCGCTGACCTACGCTGCGCTCGAGCACGCAACCCGGCAGTTTGCCGGGGCTCTCAAAGCCGCTGGTATCGGTCGCGAGCGCCGCATTGCCTTGCTGCTGCTGGACACGATCGACTTTCCGATCGCTTTCTGGGGCGCGTTACGCGCCGGCGTGGTGCCGATTCCGATCAACACATTGCTCACGGCTGACGCCGTCAGCTATATTTTGCAGGACAGCCGGTCCGAAGCGGTGGTGATTACCGGCGCGCTGATCGACGCATTCGGCGCGACGCTGCGCGCGGCCGCGTCAAAACGCGTGGTGATTGCCGGAGCCGATGGATTGGATCCCGAAACCGACGCTGACTCAACCGGCTTTGCTGCGTTTCTGTCGAGTGGTGATCCGGCGACTCCAACCGCGATCGCCTCGCCGGATGAAGTGGCATTCTGGCTCTACTCGTCGGGGTCGACCGGTGCACCGAAGGGCGTGCGCCATGTCCACTCTAGCCTGCGCATTACAGCCGAGACCTACGGTGCCCGGGTGCTGGGCATCCGCGCCGACGACGTCATGTTCTCCGCCGCCAAGGCTTTCCATGCCTATGGGCTGGGCAACAGCCTGACCTTCCCGCAATCGGTCGGCGCGATGGCAGTGTTGCTGCCGGAGCGGCCAACCCCCGATGCGGTCTTGGCCACGATGCAGCGACACAATCCGACGCTCTTCGGCGGCGTCCCGACATTGTATGCGGGGCTTCTCGCCAACCCCTACATCATGCCGGGTGCCGGATCCCGGCGTCTGCGCCGCTGCATCTCGGCGGGGGAGGCGCTTCCCGCGGACATTGGGCAGCGTTGGAAATCGATTGTCGGCGTGGACATCCTGGACGGGATCGGGTCCACGGAAATGCTGCATATCTTTGTCAGCAACCGGCCGGACGATGTCCGCTACGGCACCAGCGGTAAGCCGGTGCCGGGGTATGAGGCCCGCGTGGTCGATGAGCACGACCGGCCGGTGCCTTTTGGCGAGGCCGGCGAACTGGTGGTGCGAGGCGAAAGCGCGGCAGAGGGATACTGGAACCAGCGCGCCAAGAGCCGGCGCACGTTTCAGGGCGAGTGGACCTACACCGGTGACACTTACACGCGCGATGCGGCGGGATATTTCCGGTTTCAGGGCCGCCGTGACGAGATGCTCAAAGTCAGCGGCATATGGGTCTCGCCATTTGAGGTCGAGGAGGCGCTGATCTCCCACCCGGCGGTGCTGGAGGCCGCGGTGATCGGGCGGCAGGACCGGGACGGGCTGATCAAGCCGAAAGCCTTCGTGATCCTGCGTGGAACCGACCACGATGCGGACGCCCTGGTCGCTCAGTTGCAGGCGCATGTGAAAGAACGAATCGGCGTCTGGAAGTATCCGCGCTGGATCGAGTTCGTCGAGAGCCTGCCGAAGACCGCCACCGGCAAGATCCAGCGGTTCCGGCTGAAAGAGGTGTGATGCGGGCAGGCTCACTCCGGGTCGACGAAGGCGTGGTGGAGACCGCCTGGTGGGGGCCGGATCCGGCCGAGGCGTTGACACTGGTGCTGCTGCACGAGGGGCTGGGCAGCGTCGGATTGTGGCGGGACGTGCCCGAACAGCTTGCTGGCAGGACCGGCTGCGGGGTGTTTGCCTACTCGCGGTTCGGCTACGGCAATTCGGACCCGACGCCGCTGCCGAGGCCAATGACCTACATGCACCACGAGGCTCAATCGGTGCTGCCGCAGGTGCTTCGCGCGGTTGGGATACGCCGTGCGGTGCTGGTCGGCCATTCGGACGGCGGTTCGATCGCGGCGATCTTTGCTGGCACGCCCGATCTGTCGGCCGACCTGGCCGGCCTGGTCACCATCGCGGCCCACTTCTTCGTTGAAGACGTGAACCTCGCCAGCATTCGCCAGATCGGCGATACCTATCAGAACGGCGACCTGCGCCAACGCCTGGCGCGGCATCATCGCGACGTGGACGCGGCGTTCCGTGGTTGGAACGAAGCCTGGCTCGACCCGCGGTTCCGCGCCTTCGACATCACTGGGTTCCTGCCTGCGATCCGGGTGCCTGTTCTGGCGTTGCAGGGTGCCGACGATCCCTACGGCACTGAGGAACAGCTCAAGGTTTTCGCCGCCGCGGCGCGGGTG